>JAFGRP010000179.1 GCA_016935075.1 Deltaproteobacteria bacterium
CGCCACTCCACCCCGACGTTGAAGTTCTTGTTGACCGACACCTCCATGATCAACGCCTCGATGTAAACCATCGGCCGCGGCACATCCAACTGCCGGATCACCCCCTCGATCGTCCGGTAGTCGTCCCGGCTCGCCGTGATGATCAGCGTATTGGTCGCCTTGTCCGCAACCAGACCCACATCCTTGGAAAGAACGGAGGCGGAGGCCGCACCCGCCTGCTTCGGGTCCTTCGCGTCCTTCGGAATGTTCATCAGAACCTTCACCAGATCCTCGGCATTGGCGTTCTGCAGACGATACACCTGCAGAACGTTTGCGCTCTCCGGAACCTCCTTGTCCATCAACGATATCAGCTTCTTGACGTGTACCGTCACCTGCTGCGACGCCACCAATATCACCGAGTTGGTCCGCTCGTCCGCCACCAGCCGGATCGCCGAAACCCCCGTCCTCATCGGCGCAAAAACCACATTCAGCGCCTTGACGATCTCCGGCGCCGAGGCCGCCTGAAGCGGAATATAGGAGATCTCGTCCCCCGCCCCCTCCACGTCGAGCGCCGTCACGATCTCCTGCAAACGCTTGATGTTCGACAAAACGTCGTTGATGATCAGCATCCTCGCCGGGGGATAGGAGAGAATCACGCTCGTCTTCGAGATCATCGGATCGAGTATCTTCTTCATCTCGTCGGGATTGGCGTGCCGAAGCGAAAGAATCTGCGTCACAACCTTGTCCTCGGGGCTGATCGCCTCCCGCTTCAGCCGGAGATCCAGGTTCTTCCCGCGGGCCTCCAGCGAGGGAACCACCTTGATCACCTCCCCCGCTTCCACCGTCGTGAAACCGTAAATCTCAAGAATCGACTCGAGCACGTTGTAAACCTCGTCCACGGCGATCTTCCGCGGGGAAACAATCGTCACCTTCCCCTTGACCCGCTCGTCGAGCAAAAAGTTGCGGCCGGTCACCTCGCTGACGAACTTGATGAAAACCCGGATGTCCACGTTGTCGAAATCGATCGTCACATACCGGCCGGCCGGCGACCCGGCGGCGGATTTCCCGGGCTGCGGGGGCTGCGGGGGCAGTGCCGGCTGCGATTGCGGCTGCTGCAGCAACGGCGGAAGAACCGATCCCCCGGTCTTCACCGGGGATGTTTCGGCCGATCCCCGCACCGGGGCAGCCGAAGGCGCGGGCCTGGCAGCGACCGGCTGCCGGGCTGAATTCCTCGTGCCGTCGGCCTTGGGCGCCGGTGCTGCCGGGGGCAAGGATGGAGAGGAAGCGGTCGTCACCGGCTGCTCCCCGTCCGCCAGCCGCGCCGGCCAACCCGCCTCCGGCAACAGGAAAACAACCGCCGCAAATACGATAAATATGAGGTCGATCATCTTGCGTACAAACGGCATCAGTCTTCCCGTCCTTCCATCATTTTTTTAAATGCGGGAGATGCAACGATATTCTTCAGGTCGGCATCCTTCCCCGCCCAGTTTTTCACGTCACCGTTGATCGTCATGGCCACCTTCAGATACCAGAGGCTCTCGTCGATCTCGTTCGTCTGGGCATAGAGGCATGCCAGATTGTAATACGGATCAACATAATCCTTATTCAAAACGACGGCCCGGCCGAAGGCTGCGATCGCTTTGCCCCGCATCTTCTGCCCCATGTAGATGACCCCGAGATTGTTCAGGGCCTTCACATGCCCGGGATCAAGCGTCAGCACCTTCCGGTAAAGTTCCTTCGCTTTCACGAGATCCCCCTTTCGCTGGGCAATCAGGGCCTCTTGATACCGCGCCTCCGCCTCGCGAAGGACCGGCCTTTCGCCTTTCGGAACCGCCGCCGGCGCCCCTTCCCCCGGAACCGCTGTCTTTTCAGCCTGCGATCCCTCCGGCGTCGCCGCCACCGGAGCCGTGTTCCCCGCTGCCTTCGGAGTCAAGGGTTGAAACGCCGCGGAATTTCCGGCGACAACCGGCCGGGAAATGTCCTGATTTGCGGGGAACGGTTGCTGCATGACGTAAACGAACAGGATCAGGCCCGCCGGGACCAGCACCAGCAGCATGACGGCCACCCCGACGGCGAGCCTCCTTCTCCGGGGCTGCTCCGGTCGTTCGGGACCGGAGGCGATGATACCGCCGAACCGTCCATAGCGGCCATCCCTTTCCCTCTGGGCCTTTCTCAGAGCGTCATTGATATAACTCATTTTTCTCTCAGTCAAGCAATTTGACAAACCCGTCGTACCCGGCAACCAGGATGAGGGCCGCTGCAACGAGCACCATGAGGAGAATCAGAATCGTGCGCCGCCGCACGTCCGTCTCCGTCAGATACCCCGGTCCGATATCTTTGACGGCAGCCCGGACGATACGGCGATCGATGGTCTTCAAGTCCCTGCCGTAGGCGATGAGCAGCGCCCGGTCGCAGATCGCGTTGATCCGCCGCGGAATCCCCCGAGACAGACCCGAGATCAACGCATAGCTCCCCACGGTAAAAACGCCGTTCGTCTCTGCTCCCGCCATAACCATCCGGTGCTCAATATACCGCCGGACATCCTCCCGGACCAGGGGCTTCAGTTCATATCGCACCGTGATCCGCTCGTTGAGCTGGCGGAGCGAGGGCAGCGCGAGCAGTTGCCGAAGCTCCGGCTGCCCCAGCAGGATGATCTGGATAAGCTTTTCCCGGACCGTCTCGAGATTCGAGAGCATCCGGATCTGTTCCAACACGCTGCGCGACAGGTTCTGCGCCTCGTCGATCATCAGCACGGCGTTCTTCCCTGCGGCAAAATTCCGCATGAGAAAGGCATTGAGGCCGTCGAGATACCGCTTCTTCGTCCCCCGTCCCACCATCCGGATTCCGAATTCCTGGTTGATCGTCTTCAAAAGTTCGATATCGGAGAGGTCGGGATTGAAGATCAGCGCGCTCGCCGTCGACCCATCCAGACCGGCCAGGAGGGCGCGGCAGAGGGTCGTCTTGCCGGTGCCAATTCCTCCGGTCACCACCATGAACCCTTTCTTTTCTCCGATCCCATAGATCAGGCAGTTCAGCGCCTCCCGGTGCTGCGGGCTCAGATAGAGGTACCGCGGATCCGGTGAAAGCGTGAACGGATTTTCCTTGAACCCGAAATAGGTTTCATACATGACGACACCGGCTATTGGAATTGATAATTCAGTGTCTCCTGCTTCCCCCGGCGTTGAAGGGTCAGGGAGAGGCCCGACCCTGACTTCAGGGTGTTCAACAGCCCCGTCATGTCTTCCGCCGTCTGTATCGGCCGATCGTTGACCTTCTGGATGATATCCCCGTCGATGATCCCCATCCTCCGGTAGATGCTCCCCGACCTGATGTTGCTGATCAGAAAGCCACTGGGGACTCCCGCATTAAAATAGGGGCGGATCTGCGCCTGCCGGAGCAAGCTCCCCATGTCCTGGAGCCCCGCGTCTATTTCACTGCGGCTGATGACGGTCGCCCCGGCCGGAACCGCGGCAGGCATCGCCGCCATTCCCCCCCGCAGAGGCGGCAGGATCGGTCCCTCACTCATTTCCGCCATCTTGAGGGTCCGTTCCTGATCGCCGACGAGGAGGTCGATGGTGTTGCGATTGATTCGGACCACCTTCGCCCCATCGATGAGATCCCCCGCCTTGACGAGCCGCTGTTGCTTCGTCCCTTTCTCCTCGACGATCGCAAATCCATACCCGGGCCCGCCGGCAACGGTTCCCCTGAGATCGATGAGCAGAGCGACATCCTGTTGCTGCGGCGTTGCGGCCTGTTTATCCGTAACGGTCTTGGTCGTTGTCCCGAAAAGATTCCGCTCCGGAATGATCCGGTAGGCATCCGCCGGTTCCCGGACGGGAACGGCTGCCGCCCGAACCTGCTCCGCCGCTGCCGGCGCCGGTCTTATCCTGATGAGCTGGAGTGTCAGGACCTTGTAGAAGATTCCCGTCCCCTGGAAGAGCATGACAGCCATCACGGCGAGGATCGCCGTCCGCCGGGAGACGAATCCCCGGAAATCGGCGAGCGACGGATGAAAAAAACGCGACCAGTCCATTTGTCCTTCTCACATAAACCGCAATTTCGGATTGCCGAGCGTGCCGCCGATGGTCAGCGCCATCCGTCTGTTGCCCTGCACAGGGATCTCGATCGTGCCGTTCAGATCGATCTGGCTTTCCCTGATGTCATCGGCCAGGAGGATATTCCCTTTCAGGGAGCAGCGGAGTTTATCCCCGTTGAGCGTCAACTGGTTGATCTTCAATGCCCCGTTCCGGAATGTGGCTTTTCCCTCAACACGGGCGAAATCGATCTTCTCGAAACCGAGGAAGCTCTCCAGAAGCGTATAGGTCCCGTTGGTCAAAGTGAAATCGACGTTTCCCGTTCCGCTCTTCAGTACACCAGCCGTTCCGCTGAAGGCGATGGAACCCTTCAGCGTCCCCGTGATCTGGCGGGCAAGAACCTCCCGGAACCAGGCGCATTTCTCAACACGGATATCCCGAATGTTCCCCGTTAGGCTGAGCGGCCCTCTGAAGGAAAAGGGTCGCGAAAAATCGATCCGGGCCCCCGCCTTGCCGCCATAACCCTCCGCCGCCATGACGATCGCATACCTCCCCTTCAACAGGGAAAGCCCCCCGGGACGGACGTTGAGGCTCTCCGCATGCAGGATCGCCTCGGGGCGATCGCGGAGGGCGACCGTGATATCCGAAAGCGCAAGTCCCGGCGGAAAGGACGGACGGATCGCGTCAACGGAGAACGAGGACCGTGGATAACGGGCGGTGGCAACCGCCGTCACATAATCCTTCAGGGCTGCTCCGGGAAAGCGCAGGTAGAGGAAGATGAGCAACATTGCGATTCCGGCAAGAACATATCCGGCAATGGCCCGATTCAGCTTCATGTCAGCGACTCCCTGAAGACAGGGGTTGATAGGTGAACATCTGGATCAGCGCGCTCAGGTATTCCCGGCTCTCCTTCATCTTGACGAGAGAGATCCTCCGAACCCGGATCATCTCTTCCGGCGATTCCGCCAGGTAGAGAAAGTCGGTTAACTGCTTCATCGTCAGCTTATCCATCTTCATTTCCACGGCGGTTTCCTCGTAGCTCCCCGCAGAAACGGACGGCAACGGATTCATTGAGCGGATGTTCGCCTTTACCGCCGCCTCGCCTGCCCGTTTTTCCAGATAGGAAATGAGCGCAAATCCCGGCGGCCGCCGTTCGATCGCCCGCCGGATCTCTTCCGACCGCTGCCGGAGGACGCCGTACTCCGCGCCGAGCACACCGAG
>JAFGRP010000180.1 GCA_016935075.1 Deltaproteobacteria bacterium
CGAAAACAAGGACTTCGAAATCGACAGATCCAGGGAATATTTTCTCATCACATGGAATCCGAAGGGGTATTTGCGGAGGACGGCGGTGAGTTGATCAATGAAAATACTCTATACAACCCACCAGTTTCTTCCCGAATATTCCGCGGGAACCGAAACGCTCACGTACAGCACGGCAAAAGAGATGTCCAGGCGCGGGCACGAGGTCTGCGTTTTTACGGGATATCGCGTGAGGGGGTCGGTCGATGCATTGCATGCCTTTGACCGCTATGAATACGATGGAATACCCGTGGAGTGCTTTTTCCATTCCAACACGTCATCGATTCTGCCGCGGAATCCGATGGAGGCGGAATATAATAATTCGTTCTATGCGGATTTCTTCCGCAAACGGGTTCAAGAGATCAAACCGGACCTGGTCCATTTTTACCATCTGCAAAGACTTTCCGCGTCGATCATTGATGTCTGCCTGGAAATGGCCATCCCGACTCTTTTCACTGCAACGGACTTCTGGTTGATATGCCCGACCAACCAACTGCTCCTGCCCGACTACTCAGGCTGTCTGGGGCCTGACAGAGACACGGTCAACTGCATTCGGCATCTCACAGCTATTTCACAGGGTAAAAAGATCCGGTCTGCACTGGATCGTATTCCGGATTGGCTCATAGCCATTGGGATACGATGGATCAAACGAACGACCTTCAAACCTGAGAAAGGTTTTATTCCGCTTGTTCGTGCAATGACTTTCAGATCCGCTTACATGGAAAAGCGGATGAACCGGATTGACAGGGTGTTGGTGGCGACTCGATTCATGGGGAAAATGCTGCAGCGTCATGGCCTGGAAGGGGGGAGAATTCGTCATGTTCCCTTCGGAATTGACCAAACCGCAATAAAGAACGCTTCAGAAAAGGGGACTGAGAAAGATCTCCGGGTCGGGTTCATCGGAACCCTTTACCACCACAAGGGCGCCCATGTTCTGCTGGAAGCGGTCCGTTCGTTGCCGACGGAAACGGCTCTGACGGTCAAGATATACGGCAATCCGGAACAGTTCCCTGAATACACAAGGAGCTTGCGATCCATTGCCGGGAGCGACCGCCGCATCGAATTTTGCGGAACATTCCCCGCTCGAGAGATCGGAGCGATTTTTTCAGGTCTGGATGTATTGGTCATTCCGTCCCTGTGGTATGAGAACAGCCCTCTGACACTCTCCTTTGCCCGGGCGGCCAAGGTACCCGTCGTGGCTACGGACTCAGAGGGCCTTAATGAGGCGATTGCCGACGGTAAGGACGGCCTCCTGTTTGAAAAAGGGAATGCAAAAGGGCTCGCAGATATCATCTTGATGCTCTGCAATGACAGGTCCATGGTCAAGAAGCTGTCCGAACATGCCAGGACCCCAAAATCGATATCCACGTATGTTGACGAACTGGAACAGATCTATCGGGATGTTATGCGCGGCCATGCTGCGGTCTGAGACTTTATCGATCTTTTTAGCGATCCGCACGGGAGGTCAATGATATGCATTGTCTTGTTTTGGGCGGAGCCGGCTTTATGGGCTCGCACATCGTGGATGCCTTGGTTGCGAGGGGTCATCGGGTCAGAATTTTTGACCTTCCCAATATCAGCACACTGAATCTGAAAAAGAGCATTGACTCCGTGGAGATCCGGGGCGGTGATTTTAACAACGTGAACGATATCTCGCCTGCCCTGGAAGATATTGACGTGGTTGTGCATCTGGTGGGCACAACGCTACCGGGACCTTCAAACGAAAATCCGGCTTATGATGTGGAAAGCAATGTCATCGGAACTTTAAACCTCTTGAAGCAGGCGGTGGGAAAAGGGGTCAAAAAAATCATATTTTCATCCTCCGGCGGAACGGTTTACGGCATCCCCCGTTTCGTGCCTGTTCCGGAAACACATGAAACGAATCCTGTCTGCTCCTACGGCATTACCAAACTGACTATCGAAAAGTATCTGGCGCTCTTTCATCACCTCTATAACCTCGACTATACGGTACTGCGTCTTGCAAATCCCTATGGTGAAAGGCAGCGCATCGACAATGTTCAGGGTGCTGTGGCTGTCTTTCTGGGGAAGACGCTTTTACGGCAGCCGATCACCATATGGGGCGATGGATCCATAGCAAGGGATTATTTCTATATCAGCGATCTCGTCCAGGCCTTCATGACGGTCATCGAGTCGGATCCCCCGTCAAGAATTTATAATATTGCCGGCGGCATTGCCCGGTCACTCAACGAGATTTTATCGGTCATCCGTGAAGTGACCGGATTGCAGCCAATCGTTCGCTATGCGCCGGGAAGGAGGCTGGACGTCCCGGTCAATTGTCTGGATGTTCAGCTGGCTAAAAATGAGCTCGGTTGGCAGCCTGAAATATCCTGGGAAGAGGGTATTGCGCGTACATGGGAATGGTTTAAAAAATCAAGGGAAGGCTGATGAGATAGACTTGATGGAAGCCTCAGGGATTAGAGAATAGAGCACATGATATCCGTCGTCATTGTGAACTGGAACGGGAAGGAACTTCTTCCGGAGTGTCTGGAAGGCCTGCGCCGTCAGGTTTACCGGGATTTTTCGGTGATCCTGGTTGATAACGGTTCCCATGACGGTTCGACGGCGTTCGTCTCCGAAAATTACCCGGAAGTCAACATTTTGGCCTTGCCGGATAACAGGGGATTTGCCGCGGCGAACAACATCGCCCTCCGCACGATCGAGACCGAATTTGTCGCTCTGCTGAATAACGATGCGGTTCCCGACCCTTTATGGTTGAAATCTCTGGTCGAAGCCCTGGAAGAGCACCCGCAGGCCGGGATTGCGGCCTCGAAGATGCTTCTCTACGACAGACGGGAGATGATCGACCGTGCCGGAGACGGATACACCAGAGCCGGTGCGGCCCTGCTGCGGGGCCGGGGATTATCGGCGGACTGCCATCGGATCCGCGAATGGGTCTTCGGAGCCTGTGCGGCGGCGGCGCTTTACCGCATGGCGATGCTTCGCGACATTGGTTTCTTGGATGAAGATTTTTTTTTACTTTACGAGGACGTGGATCTGGGTTTCCGCGCGCAATTGAAAGGTTATAAGTGCCTTTATGTTCCGGAGGCGCTGGTTTATCACAGGGGCAGTTCAAGCATTGTACGTGATTCCCCGCGTTCGGTTTATTACGGCCACCGGAACCTGGAGTGGGTCTATATTCAGAACATGCCCTCCCGGTTGCTGCTCAAAACGATCATTCCTCATCTCCTTTATGACATCGCCGCCTTGTTGTATTTTGTCGTCAGCGGACGGGGAATGGATTTTTTCAGAGCAAAGAAAGACGCCTTGAGAGGATTGAAGCGGGCATTACAAAAACGTCGATCGATTCAGAGTGCGAAAAAGGTAGACGACGGGTACCTTTGGAGCCTGTTTGACCGTCCCGGGTTGCTGGAGCGCCTCCCGGGACGTTTCAAGCGCTGATCAGTTACTCCATTTTCTTCTTTTCGCCGAGGATCTTCTCTATCTGAGGCATGTTCGCACCTCTGACGATCTGCCCGTCGACGAGAAAAAGGGGCGTACCCGCAACTCCCACCCCGATCCGATCGCCGATCTCCTTATGGACTTTCAAGAGGTTGTCCACCTCATCGTTTTTACAGGGCGTGAATTTCATGTCATCGAGTTTTCCGGCCATCGCCTCCTCGTAGGTCCGGGTCCGGTCTTCGGCGCAAAAAATCTGACGGACTTTTGACTCGGCGTTCGGATGGAGCGAGAGAAGCGGGTAGAAGAAGACATGCCGCGTCACGTCCTTTCTTTCCGCAAAGAAGGTGGCGGCCTTCCGGCAGAAAGGGCAGTCCGGATCGGTGATTTCGATCACCGTGTGGGGACCGTCGCCGATTTTCAGGGCCTTTTCAAGCGGCAGGTCCTTGAATTTCTTCCCCAAGAGTTCGCTGTTCCGTTCCTGCGTCAGGTTTTTCCCATCTGCGGTTATGATCGCTCCGGTGAAAATGTACTCCGACCCCGGGGCGTAATAGGCGATTCGGCCTTGGACGACGATCTCATAAATACCGGGAACGGCAGTCGGTGTAATACTCTCCAGCGGATAGTTGGGATAACTCTTCCGGAATGATTCCTCCGGCGTGGCCGCCTGAAGAGGGACGCCGGTCATGATGACCATCAGGATGCAGAGGGTGAGAAAAACTTTTAGGCGTATATTCATGATCTGTTCTCCATTTCTTTTCATTGTGAATCATAGCTTTGATGGACTTTTCGTATGACCCCGGAACGTATGACTGATAAAATATTGCTGTTTTGCGGCGGGAGTATATGAAGAATGATTTTGCGTGTCAATTGAATTGTAACGAATTGTAACGAATTATTACAACGGTCATATTATATAACACCCGTCGGTGTCTCCGATACGATTTCTTAAGATAAGGCACAGGAAATGGAAGTCCCGCATTTGGCATCAAGAGAAGCACCCCTGGATTGCATTGCATCGATCGTCCTTTATAAGAATCCTCCGGAGATGATTGAAAATGTCATCTCGAGCTTTCTCGATACTGCCCTGAATGTTAAACTCTACATTATCGACAACTCGCCGGAACCCCTGTCGTTTTCTTTTGAAAACAGGCCCGTTTTCTACCATTATGCCGGTCGGAATCTGGGTTACGGCAGGGCCCACAACTGGAGTGTCCAACGGTGTGAACCGAGCAAATATTTTCTCATCCTCAATCCGGACGTGGTCATATCCAAAGGGGTTGTAGAAGAATTAGGCCGATATTTGGATAGGAATCCTGAGGTCGGCATGGTCTGCCCCAGGGTCTTGAATGAGGATCAAACCCTCCAGTATTTGAATAAACGGCAGCCGAACCTCATGGATCTCTTTTTAAGAGGTTTCCATATCAATAGCGGGACATGTGGCTTCATAAAAAACCGCCTGGACCATTATGAAATGAGGGATATCGGCTACGACGATATCCACGAGGTGCCTTTCATGACGGGGGCTTTCATGTTTTGCCGGGCGCAGGTCCTCAAAAAGGTCGGAGGTTTCGACCCAAGATTCTTTATGTATTTTGAAGATGCGGACCTGTCCAGAAGATTTCAGAATGAGGGCTATAAAACGGTTTACTATCCCTATGTGAATATTACCCACCTCTGGCAGCGTGAATCCCGGAAAAGTCTGAAAATGGCACTTGTCTTTATGATCAGCGGCATGAAATATTTTCATAAATGGGGGTGGAAATTGTTTTGAAAAGGATCCATGCTGTCCGGGCCGTTTGCACAAACCGGCAGGGATCATCAGATTTTTTACGCACCGTTCTGTTTGTAGAGAAGACGGGAATTTCTTTCGAGCGGACTGAAAAATCATGGCATTGACGAACCATTCGCTGCGCATTCTGGTAACGGGCGCTACGGGCGCTGTGGGGCCGCCTGTGGTGGCTTCGCTTGTTGAGGCCGGATACGGGATCCGAACCCTTTCCAGGAATCCACCACCGCCGGGCCTGTGGACGGCGAACATCGAAACGCAGACGGGCGATATAAAGGATTACTCCGTCGTTCAGGAGGCGATGCGGGGTATCGATGCGGTCATCCATCTTGCCGCTCTCTTGCGTATCGTCAACCACCGTTCCGACCTGCAACCCGAATATGAACGGGTCAATGTCGGCGGGACGGCTAACGTCGTCGAGGCGGCCCGGCGGGCCGGCGTAGGGCGTGTAGTGTTTTTCAGCACGATTGCCGTCTATGGCGGTTCCGCAGGGGAAATCCTGACGGAAGATTCGCCTCCCCGTCCCGATTCGCTCTACGCGCAAACCAAACTCGCCGCGGAAAGGATCGTTCTGGCGGCAAAACGGGTTGACGGCCGTCCGCTGGGAACGGTGTTGCGCCTCGGCGCCGTTTACGGGGCCCGGATCAAGGGAGATTACCAACGTCTCCTGCTTGCCCTTGCCCGGGGCCGTTTCGCGCCTATCGGCCCGGGGACCAACCGGCGCACCCTTGTGTATGAAGGGGACGTCGCCCGGGGGACCTTGCTGGCTCTCCGCCATCCGGACGCGGCCGGCCAAATCTTCAACGTCACGGACGGGCAAGTTCACACCATGAAAGATATCATACAGGCCCTCTGCAGCGCCCTCGGCCGCAGAGAGCCGCGCCTGGCGCTCCCCGTCGGTCCCGTTCGCTCTCTGACCGGCGTGCTGGAGGACTGCGCCCGGTCCTGTGGTTTTCAATCGCCAATCACACGGGCGATGGTCGATAAGTACACGGAGGATGCGGCCGTGGACGGTCAACGTTTTTGCCGGCAAATGGGTTTCTTTCCGCAATACGATCTGACGGCGGGCTGGCGGGAAACGGTCGCCAGGATGCGGGAGGCCGGCGATTTATGAGGACTTGCCGTGGCGCGGCGCAATGAAATGTTTGATAGTCATACGGATTTTTCCACATGATTCATGATCTGACCACGTTCTTCGTTCAGTTGGTGGAGCTGATTGCCCAATACAGGACCCCTCTGCTGTTCCTGGCCTGTGCGGGTTTGGGGGCCGCGGGCGCCTGGTTCATCGCCGGCTTGCCGTTCCGGGAACGCCTGCTGGATACCCCCAACGAGCGCAGCTCCCATGCCATTCCCACGCCCCGCGGCGCGGGCGTCGGGATTCTGGCGGCCTTCATCCTGGCGGGTCTTACGCTTCGGATTCCGACGACCTTCCTCTTTGCCGCGATCCTCATTTCCGTCGTGAGTTTTTACGGGGATTATATCCGAATCTCGGTTCAATCGAGGCTCGTTTTGCAGATCCTCTCCACCCTCATTTTCCTTTTCCCCCTGCTGCCCGGTTTGAGCGCCCATTATGCCTCGTCCACATTCGGATTTCCCCCGTTTATGTTTCTTCTGATCCTGCCGTTGATTTTTATTTTCATGATCGGGACGGCAAATTTCTACAATTTCATGGATGGCATCAACGGCATTGCCGGTCTCAGCGGGGCGATCGGCTTCGGTTTGCTGGGCGCCTACACCCTGTATCGTCCGCCCATGGATTCCCTCCAGACGGCCCTGTCGCTGCTTTCGGTATGCGTTTCCCTGGCCTGTCTGGGCTATCTTCCGTTCAACATGCCCCGGGCCAGGGTCTTCATGGGGGATGTGGGCAGCATCCTCCTGGGGTTTGTCTTCGCCGGCCTGGTCGTGATGCTTTCCCGGAATGTTATGGAGATGGTCTGCTTTGCGGCGCTGCTTTTCCCTTTTTATGCGGATGAATTGACGACTTTGGCCGTCCGCTTCCGCGATCACGAAAATCTTTTCCGGTCCCACCGTCGCCACTTGTACCAGTTGCTGGCCAATGAACTCGGCATAGCCCACTGGAAGGTCTCCTCGATTTATGGTGCCGCACAACTGATCATCGGCGCAGGCGTAATGATTGCTTATTCCTGCGGCGTATGGGCCGTTGTGATTTTTCTGACGGTCTGTTTCGCCGGCTTCACGATTCTGACGATCCATGTCCGCAAAATCGCAGGAACGGAAATTTGACTTTCCGTACGTCCGAAGTTAGGATGGACCCGAAAATATTAATCCCGGAGTCAAACGCGATGCTCGAATCCTCACTCGACAGATTGGCGCAACAGATCCTCGGCCTTGACGAGGCCTCTCTCTCATCACTCTGGGTAAAATACAGGAAGCGGATGGAAGATTTCGAACCCACAAAAGAATGGGAAAAAGCGGTCATCATCTTTTTCATCATCAACGCGGTCCGGGCCAAAAACCACATCTTCAACGAACAGCTCATGCAGCAGCAGGAGACCGGACCGGAAAAGCCCACGAAGGGAAAACCGGAGCTGCGTCTGGTTAAATCCTGATATCGTAAGACGTCTCGAAAGAAAGCTCCCCGCGCAGGGGCGGCTGTTTTGAAAGACGCTGATTTTCAATTGGATAACCCACAATGAACCATGAAGCGGCGCGGACCCGGATCGAATCCCTCCGGGCAACCATCCTGCACCACAACCGCCGATACTACCAGTTGGATGATCCGGAAATCGCCGACGCCGACTACGACCTTCTCCTCCGGGAACTGACCGATCTGGAAACGGAATTCCCTGATCTCATCACCCCGGACTCGCCCACGCAACGTGTCGGCGCACCCCCGCTGGAAAAATTCGGCGCCGTCACCCACCGGACCCCGATGCTCAGCCTGGCCAACGCTTTCTCCGACGAGGAGCTCCGTGAATTCGACCGCCGCTGCCGCCGGTTTCTGGGGAGCGACGACCCCATCCGATATGTCGCAGAGCCGAAACTGGACGGTCTCGCCGTAAACCTTCTCTACGAATCGGGACGGCTGACACTGGGTTCGACGCGCGGAGACGGCGCCACGGGCGAAGACGTCACACTGAACCTCCGAACGATTCCGGCGATCCCTCTTTTTATCCCGCGTTCGGAAGACCGTTCCGAAACACCGGGAAACGGGATGGCGGCCGTGCCCGGGCGGATCGAGGTCCGGGGAGAGGTCTGCATGGAACGGGAGGCCTTCCGCATCCTGAACCGCCGCCGGACCGAACAGGGTGAACCCCCTTTCGCCAATCCCCGCAACGCGGCGGCGGGATCGCTCCGCCAGCTCGACTCGCGGATCACGGCGCGACGACCGCTCACCCTTTTCTGCTATGCAATCGGAACGGCGGAAGGGATTTCCTTCCGGACGCACGGTGAAATCCTCCGGACGCTCGCCGCCTGGGGCTTCCAGGTGAATCCGTTGATCCGCCCCGCAGCAGACATTGAAACATGCGTTCAATATTACCATCACATCGGCCAAATCCGCGGGGCGCTCCCCTACGAAATCGACGGGATCGTGATCAAGGTGGACGACCTCCTCCTGCAGGAGCGTCTCGGCGCCGTCTCCCGCAGCCCCCGCTGGGCGGTTGCCTGCAAATTCGCCTCCGTCCAGGCCCAAACGGTCATCAGGGATATCATCATCCAGGTCGGGAGGACGGGCGTCCTGACCCCGGTTGCCGTCATGAAGCCGGTCCGCATCGGCGGCGTCGTGGTCAGCCGGGCGACCCTTCACAATGAGGACGAGATCCGCAAGAAGGATATCCGCATCGGGGATACGGTCATGATCCGGCGGGCGGGTGACGTGATTCCCGAGGTCGTCGAGGTCGTCCAAACCGCAAGAACCGGTGTGGAGAAGCCTTTCATCATGCCGGAGACCTGCCCGGAACCGGGATGCGGCTCCCGCGTCGTCCGGATGGAGGGCGAGGTCGCCTATCGTTGCATCGGTATCGCCTGCCCGGCGCAGATCCGCGAACACATCGCCCACTTCGCCTCCCGCGGTGCATTGGATATCGAAGGACTGGGAGATAAAATGGTCACGCAGCTCGTGACGGCCGGTCTGATTCATGACCCGGCCGACCTCTTCTTCCTGACCGGGGAGCAGCTCCTCGGCCTGGAGCGGATGGCCGAAAAATCGGCTTCCAATCTGCTGGCGGCAATCGCCCGGGCGAAAAACCCGCCGCTGGACCGTCTGATCTTTGCACTCGGCATCCGCCACGTCGGCGAGCACACGGCAAAGCGCCTCGCGCAGGCACACGGCACGCTGGACGCACTGATGGCCGCCACCGCCGAAGAGCTGCAAACCGTCCGGGATATCGGTCCCGAGGTCGCCGCGGCCGTCGCCGGTTTTTTCCGGGAACCGGCAAACCTTCAGGTGATCGATAAACTCCGCAGTGCGGGCGTAACCTTCCGCATGGAGACGACGCGATCGCAGCCCGCACCCTTCACAGGAAAAACATTCGTCTTTACAGGCACTCTGACCCGAATGGGCCGCAGCGAGGCCAAGGCGCTCGTGGAATCCCTGGGAGGAGAGGTCGGCAACTCGGTCACGAAGACAACCGACTACGTCGTCGCGGGAAAAGACGCCGGTTCCAAGATAGAGAAGGCGCGGCAGTCGGGCATCGCCATCCTCGATGAGGAGGCGTTTTTCACATTGACGGAAAGCAATAGATGAACAAAAGGTTTCATGTCCATATCTCGGGCCGCGTTCAGGGGGTTTGTTTCCGGGCGAACGCGTTGAGGGCCGCCCGATCATTGGGGTTGACCGGCTGGGTCCGGAACCTCCCGGACGATCGCGTGGAAGCGGTCTTCGAGGGGGAAAGGAAAAACACCGAGGCGATGCTTGACTGGTGCAGGACCGGAACGCCGCCCGCGCGGGTCGATCATGTCGATGTCGCGGAAGAGAACGTTGACGGAAGTTTCACCAGTTTCGATATTGTCTATTAATCGTTCCGGGGACATGATGCGATCCCTTCGGGCTTCCGCATCATGTCCCC
>JAFGRP010000181.1 GCA_016935075.1 Deltaproteobacteria bacterium
CGCGGCGTGACGGCCGTCATTACGGGGGAAAGCGGCGACAAAACCCTGACGCGCTACGGCCTCGAAGAATACGTGGCCGATTGCGTGATCGTCCTTGACTTCCGCACTGAGGCGCAAATTTCCACCCGCCGTCTGCGCATTGTTAAATATCGCGGCTCTGCTCACGGCGCCGACGAGTATCCCTTCCTGATCGACGACGGCGGCCTCTCGATCCTGCCCATCACGTCCCTGGGGCTCGATTACCCTGTTTCTACGGAGCGCATCGCCACGGGCGTTCCCAAGTTGGATGCCATGCTGGGCGGCAAGGGGTTCTTCCGGGGCAGCACCATCCTTGTCTCAGGTACGGCGGGGACAGGCAAAACAAGTCTGGCGGCGACGTTTGCCGACGCCGCCTGCAGGCGCGGCGAGCGCTGCCTGTATTTTGCCTTTGAGGAATCGCCCAGCCAGATCATCCGGAACATGGGCTCCATCGGCATCAATCTCAATCAATGGTTAAAGAAGGGGCTCCTCAAGTTTCATTCCGCCCGGCCTTCGCTTTACGGCCTGGAGATGCATCTTGTCACCTTCCACAAGGTGATCGACGGGTTCAACCCCCAGGTTTTCATTGTAGACCCCATCAGCAACCTGACCGCTGCGGGAACGGCATCAGAGGTCAAATCCATCTTAACGCGCCTCATCGATCATTTGAAGATGAAAAAGATCACCACTTTCCTTACGGACCTCACCCATTTCGGCGGCAGCCTTGAACACACCAGCGAAGAGATATCCTCCCTCATCGATACATGGCTTCTCCTTAGAGATATCGAACTCAACGGGGAAAGGAACCGGGGCCTCTACATTTTGAAATCCCGCGGCATGGCCCACTCCAACCAGATACAGGAGTTCCTCCTCACGAACCAGGGCATCGGCCTAGTCGACATCTATACCGGTTCCGGCGAGGTATTAACCGGCAGCGCCCGTGCGGCCCAGGAAGCCCGCGAAAAGGCCTCTGACCTGGCATCCCGGCGAGAGGCGGAGCGCCGTCTTCGCGAGCAGGAGAGCAAGAGGAAGGCCATGGAAGCAAAGATTGACGCACTGCGCGCCGAGTTCGATGTGGAATCATTAGAGGTGCGGTTAATTGCGGAAGAAGAACGGAAAAGACAAACGGTCCTGGCTGAAGACCGTAAAAACATGGAGCTTCGGCGAAAGGGGATGCCTTCCGCTCCGCAGGCTAAACCCGGGAAAAGGAAGCGGGAAAGGAGTGTCAGATGAAAGCCGACTTACCATCAAAGGGGAAGAAAGCAAAAACCGATGCAACGGAAGAAATCTGGGCTCTCCGGTTGTATGTCGCCGGTCAGACCCAGAAATCGATTACGGCCTTTGCCAATTTAAAGAAGATCTGTGAAGAGCATCTCGCGGGGAAATACAAAATTGAAGTGATTGACCTTTTAAAGAATCCCCAGCTTGCCAAAGGAGACCAGATTATTGCCTTGCCCACACTGGTCAGGAAACTTCCCGAGCCGATTAAAAAGATTATCGGCGATCTGGCGAACACGGAGCGCGTGCTGGTGGGGTTGGATATAAGGCCAGTTTGAAGAGGAGAAGTTAGGAGTCAGGAGTCAGGAGCGAGGAGACAGAAGTTAGGAGAAAGAGTAGGGACAAACCATGAAGAGTAAAATCGGGAAAACAAGCACCGGGGAATGCGAGCAAGCGGTTGCCGGGCTTGATCGGGCAAAGTATGTTCTTCGGCTGTATGTTACAGGGATGACGCCGAGGTCCACGCGGGCCATTGCCAATGTCCAGAAGCTCTGTGAAGAATACCTGGAGGGCTGCTACGAACTCAAGGTGATAGACATCTACCAGCAGCCCCAGTTGGCCAAGGGCGAGCAGATTATTGCCACCCCGACGCTCATCAGGAAACTCCCCATGCCGTTACGAAGGCTCATCGGCGACATGTCGGATAAGGAAAGGTTTCTTCTCGGCATCGATTTGAAAGCGAAGAATACGTGAGATCGAATCAATGACCCCATCGGATAAAACACATGAACAGCTTTTAGATGACCTGCAGGACGTTACCGCGCGGATGACGGAGGCGGAGGAAACGCTGCGCGCCATCTTGAGCGGCGAAGTGGATGGTCTGGTTGTCAAAACGGCGGAAGGCGATCGGGTCTTTACGCTGTCGGGCGCCGATCATCCATACCGGATCATGGTTGAAACGATGAGCGAAGGGGCCCTTACCCTGGCTGCGGACGGTACGATCCTTTTCTCCAACCAGCGCTTTGCCGATATGGTCAAAGGGGGTCTGGAGCAAGTCATAGGCGCTTCCATTTATTCGTATATTTCTTCTGCAGATCGTTCTTCGTTTAAGGCGCTGCTTGAAAAGGCTTTAAAGGGGAGCGGTAAGGCGGAGCTGGCCTTAGAGAGGGGAGGGAAAAACGCGATGCCGGTCCTGCTTTCCGTAAGCTTCCTTCAGCATATGGATATGCCGGGCGTTGCGTGCATGGTGGTTACGGACCTGACGGAGCAAAAGCGCAATGAAGCGATGCGGATCGAGGAGGAGGCGCTGCAAAAAGCCCATGACAAGCTTGAACAGCAGGTGGAGGAACGGACGGTCGAACTTCGGACGGCCCTTGCTGAAATTGAAATCATGAAAGACCAGCTTGAGGCCGAAAATATTTACTTCCGCCGCGAGCACAAATTGAAACATCAGTTCGAGCATATTATCGGGCAAAGCGATGGTCTCAAGTATGTACTCTATCGAGCGGAGCAAGTGGCGCCGACGAACACAACGGTCCTCATTTTCGGGGAAACGGGTACGGGAAAAGAGTTGATTGCGGAGGCCATCCATGAAATGAGTCCCCGCAAGGCACGGCCCCTGATTACGGTCAACTGTGCCGCCCTGCCGGGCAATCTCATTGAGAGCGAGTTGTTCGGCCGGGAGAAGGGGGCCTTCACCGGGGCCGATACCCGGCAGATCGGCCGCTTCGAGATCGCCAACGGCTCCACCATTTGCCTGGACGAGATCGGGGAGCTGCCGCTGGATTTGCAGGCAAAGCTGCTCCGGGTGATTCAGCATAACGAGTTTGAACGTCTCGGATCGTCTCATACCCTGAAGGTCGATGTACGAATCATTGCCACGACCAATCGAGACCTTGATGAAGAGGTCCGGAACGGCCGGTTTCGGCAGGACCTTTACTATCGACTTAACGTTTTTCCCATCACGGTTCCGCCCTTGAGGCAGCGCAAAGAAGACATTCCGGCGATGGTCCAGTCCTTCATAGAACGGTATTCCCGGAAGATGGGCAAACAGATCACGTCGATCCAGAAGGATACGATGAAGACGCTGGAGGATTATCCATGGCCCGGAAACGTCCGGGAGCTGGAAAGCATCATTGAACGGGCTGTCATCTTGAGTCCCGGTCCCGTTTTACAACTGGTCGATAAACTGAATATTTCATCCCTGTCCATTTCAGCCGTCGTGAGGACCCTGGAAGAAACGGAGCGAAACCAGATTATGAAGATCCTTACAGAAACCGGATGGCGCATTGAGGGAATGGACGGGGCGGCCATGATCCTCGGCATCCATGCAAGCACCTTGAGAGCGAGGATGCATAAACTCGGGATCGTCCGGCCGGAGACGAATGAAGAAGATTAGATGGGTCGGAAACGTGTGAATATCCATGGGATGAATTTAAATAAATCCTGATCGTGAGATCCTTATGAGAAACCAGAAAAAACCGGAAGAAAGAGGGACTAAACGAGATAAGCTTTTCTCGGAAGATGCCGAGCCCAGGCAAAAGAGCCTCCTTTTTCCTATCGTCGGCATCGGCGCGTCCGCCGGCGGCCTGGAGGCGCTGGAACAGTTTCTGAGCCATGTGCCCGAAAACAGCGGCGCGGCCTTCGTCATCGTCCAGCACCTGGACCCGACCCATAAGGGTATCCTGCACGAACTCCTTCAGCGTACCACCTCGATGGAAGTTTTTCAGGTCAGTGACCGGATGCGGGTCAAACCCAACTGCGTTTATGTGATCCCTCCCAACAAGGACATGTCCATTCTGCGCGGCGTGCTGCACCTGTTTACACCTTCGGTGCCCCGCGGCCTTCGTCTTCCCATTGATTTCTTTCTGCGCTCCCTGGCGGAGGATCGGCAGGAGCGCAGCATCGGCGTCATCCTCTCCGGCATGGGCTCGGACGGTACGATGGGGCTTCGGGCGATCAAGGAAAAGTTGGGGCTCGTGCTGGTGCAGGAGCCTGTCTCGGCCAAATTTGACAGTATGCCAAAGAGCGCCATTACGGCGGGGCTGGCCGACCTTATAGCCCCCGTAGAGGATTTGCCCGGAAAGATCATCGACTATCTCCGGCACACCCTTGTCATCGCCAAGGCTGAGATCCCCTTAGAGGAGAAGGACCATAGCGTCCTGGAGAAAATCCTCATCCTGCTGCGAGCCAAGACCGGCCATGATTTCTCCATGTACAAAAAGAACACCGTCTATCGCCGGATCGAACGGCGCATGAGCATTCACCAGATCGACAGGATCGCCTCCTATGTCCGTTATCTGCAGGAGAATTCCCAGGAAGTGGAACTTCTTTTCAAGGAACTATTGATCGGCGTGACCAGCTTTTTCCGCGACCCGGCGGAATGGGATAATCTTCAGCGAAAGGGCATCCCGGCGCTCTTGGCGGCCCGCCTGGCGGGTGGAATGCTGCGTGCCTGGTCGATAGGCTCCTCGACGGGAGAGGAGGCTTATTCGCTGGCCATTGTCTTCAAGGAAGCCATCGAACAGGTCAAGCCCAAGGAGAATTACACGCTGCAGATCTTTGCCACCGACCTGGACCGGGAGACGGTAGACAAAGCCCGCCAGGGTGTTTATCCTGCCAACATCGCCGCAGACGTCTCCGGCGAGCGCCTGATGCGATTTTTTATCAAGGAAGAGAACGGCTACCGGGTCAGCAAAGAAATCCGGACGATGGTGACCTTTGCCACGCAGAACGTTATCATGGACCCCCCCTTTACCAAGCTGGATATCCTCATCTGCCGGAACCTTTTGATCTATTTGACGCCGGAACTTCAGAGAAAGCTCCTGCCGCTCTTTCACTACAGTCTGAACCCGGGCGGTGTCCTGTTTCTGGGAAGCGCGGAGACCGTCAGCACCTTCACCGATCTCTTCGCACCGCTGAACATCAAGTCGAAAATTTTCCGGCGGCGAGAATCGCTACTGCCGGCCGAACCGCCGGTTTTTCCAGCCGTGTTTGTCCCCGCCCTGCCGGGAGTTCCTAAGGAGTCAACGATGTTAAAACCTGCAGCCAATCTCCAGTCCCTTGCGGACCAACTGCTCCTGCAGCACTTTTCCCCACCTGCCGTGCTGGTCAACGACAAGGGTGATATCCTTTACATCAGCGGGCGGACGGGCAAATATCTTGAGCCGGCGGCCGGTAAGGCCAACTGGAATATTTTCGCCATGGCCCGTGAAGGGCTCCGTTTTGATCTGGGAAGCGCCTTTCAAAAGGCGCTCCGGCAAAAAGGGGCGATCACCGCCAAGGGACTCAAGGTTGGGATCAACGGCGGCAAGCAAACCGTGGATATCATGGTCCAGGCAATCGAAGAGCCAGCGGTGCTGCGCGGGATGGTGATGATTATCTTTACCGATGTGGCCACGCCACCGGAAAAGAAAGCGAAGGTCAGCTCCAAGAAAGCGCCTGTCGGCAATGCGAGGGTTCTCGAACTGGAGCAGGAACTTCAGCAATTCCGTGATGAACTTCATAGTGCCCGCGAGGAGATGCAATCTTCACAGGAAGAGCTCAAATCCACCAACGAAGAGTTGCAGTCCACCAACGAGGAGATGCAGTCTGCCAACGAGGAGTTGACTACCTCCAAGGAAGAGATGCAGTCCCTAAACGAAGAACTGCAGACGGTAAACGCCGAGCAACAGTCCAGAATGGACGAACTTGCGCGACTGAACGACGATATGAGAAACCTGCTCAACAGCACGGAAATCGTCACCGTGTTCCTGGACAACGAACTCCATATCCGGCGATTCACCACCGGTGCGGACAAACTCTTCAAGCTGATTCCGAGCGACGTGGGGCGGCCACTTTCCGATATCGTAAGCAACCTGCTCTATCCCGAGATGACCGAAGAAGCACGGAAGGTGCTGCAGACGCTGGTCTTTTCGGAAAAACAGATTGCCGCCACCGATGGACGATGGTTTGCGGTACGCATCATGCCTTACCGCACCATGGAGGACGTCATCGGCGGGGTGGTGTTCACCTTTACGAACATCACTGCAGCCAAGATGGTCGAGGCGGAATTGCGCGAGGAGATTGAAAGATTAAAAAAGAAGATAGAAGACAGTAGTCAGTAGATAGGAGACAGTATATTTTTATTCTGACTACTGGCTTCTGACTTCTGATTTTGCTTTTATTCTGGCTACTGACTTCTTAAGGAGTGATTGTCAATGAAAGCTAAACCTGTTGCAAAAGACTTTCCTATCGTTTGCGTGGGCGGTTCTGCCGGCGGCCTTGATGCCTATACCCGGTTACTACAGAATATGCCGGCCGATATGGGTGTTGCTATCGTCATCGTCAATCACCTGAGAACCGTAGCCACAATGCTCCACGAGCTGCTCCCGCGCTATACGGAGATGCCGGTTGAACTGATCACGGAAAGATTAATCATCGAGCCCAACCATGTATTCATCATCCCGGAACAACGTGATTTGCATGTTCTTGATGGAGAATTCCGATTAAAGCCCATATCAAAGCCTCGGGGATGGCCTGACGTGATTACGGTTTTTCTGCGTTCCCTGACGAAGAACTGGGACGGCAAACTTATCGCTGTCATTGTCTCCGGCTATGACGGCGATGGGTCAGCAGCGCTGTGCGGCATAAAGGAAGTGGGGGGCATTACCATTGCTCAGAAGCTCGACACCGCCGCTCAACCGGATATGCCTGCGAGCGCCATAGCAAGCGGGTATATTGATTTTATTATGGGCACCGCTTTGAATATCCCCCGATAGCAGCGATTTGATTGTCCCCTCTTTGGTTTTTCATTTACTTCCTATTCACAAA
>JAFGRP010000182.1 GCA_016935075.1 Deltaproteobacteria bacterium
AAACGGTTCAAGGAGACCTCGATGACGGAGAATATCCGGACAGGCAATATCCGCGTCGTCGATGCAGCGGAGATCCCGAAGTCGCCCGTATCGCCGAAAAAGACGCAGAATATGCTGCTCGGCCTCATCGTCGGTCTCGCCCTCGGAATCGGTCTGGCCTTCTTCCTGGAATACCTGGACAACACGATCAAGGTTCCGGATGACATCAAGGAGCGGCTGAAGATCCCCTATCTCGGGCCGGTGCCCGTGATCACGATGGCGGCGGACAACCCCGGGGGAAATCCCGGCAAATCGGGAACCCGCGAAGGAAGCCTGGAGGAGGATCTGGTCACCATCGGCTCGCCCAAATCGACCGCGAGCGAATCCTACCGGGGGCTCCGGACCGGCATCCTCTTCTCCGCCGCGGACGTCCCTCCCCGGACGATCCTCATCACGAGCGCGGCGCCCACCGAAGGAAAAACGATCACCTCGGCCAACCTCGCCGTCACCATGGCCCAGGCGGGAAACAAGATCCTGCTGATCGACTGCGACATGCGGCGCCCCAGAATGCATCGGGTGTTCAACGTTCCCCGGGACAGGGGGCTGTCGAACATCCTGGCCGGGACCTGCGGCATCGATGAGACCCTCCTCCATACGGCGATTCCCCGGGTCGACATCATCCCGTCGGGTCCGGTACCGCCCAACCCCTCCGAAATGCTGGGCTCGCAGTCGATGTTCAAAATCATCGAGACCCTCCGGGGGCGGTACGATCAGATCATCATCGACTCGCCGCCGATCACGGCCGTGACCGATTCGGTGATCATCTCCCGCTGGGTCGACGGCGTCCTTCTCGTCATCCGGGCGGGCGAAACACACCGGGAAATCATCAAAAACGGCATCGGCCTCCTCCAGGCGGCCAATGCCCGCATCCTCGGCGCGATCCTCAACGGCGTCAATATGGGGCGCGACAGCTACTATTACTACCAGTATTACTATTACTACTACGGCGAAGACGGCGAAAAGAAGAAAAAAGCCCATCGGAAGAAGCGGGAGGAGAGCCGCCATTGAAAACTAGTGAAAACTAGGGACAGCTCCCTAAAACTAGGGACAGCTCCCTATTTTCCGGAAAACTGAAAACTAGGGACAGCTCCCTATTTTCTACTGGAAAATAGGGAGCTGTCCCCAGTTTTCCTCCCGTCGGGGACATGATGCGGAAGCCCGAAGGGACCGCATCGTGTCCCCGGAATACAGGAACAGAAAACAGGAAATAGGTATTATGTCCCCGAAATACACGCCGAAATACACGGAATACACACGAGAAGGAAACAGGAAATGAGTATTATGTCCCCAGAATACAAAATGCGGGACGCGGCGGCGTGGATCCGGGATGGCATCGGCCGGTACGTGGCATCCGGGGAAAACAGCCTTTATCCCGGAGGCGTCCATGAACCGGCGTGGGACGAACCGCTCGTCGGCTTCTCCCGCGGCGACGACCCGCTGTACCGGAAATTCAAAGACGATATCGGCCCCTTCTACTGGACCCCGCCGGAGATCTTTGCAGCGACCTTCCCGAAAGTGCAGGCCGGACCGGACGAATTGACCGTAATCAGTTGGGTCCTTCCGCAGACGGAACAGACCCGGCGCGACAACGGCCGGGAAGAGGCCGTTTCCGCAGAGAGATGGGCGCGGGCCCGCAAATACGGGGAGGAGTTCAACGTGAAGCTGCGCGACCATGTGGCGGGATTCCTCCGGGAGGCCGGATACGAAGCGGTGGCGCCCATGAACGCACCCCACTGGCGGCGGGAAAATTCCGCCCGTTACGGATTCGCCTCTTCCTGGTCGGAGAGGCATGCCGCGTACGCTTCCGGTCTGGGCACCTTCGGGCTGTGCGACGGGCTGATCACGCCCCGGGGAAAGGCGATGCGCTGCGGCTCCGTGGTGGCCCGGATCGCCGTCCCCCCGTCGGCGCGTCCCTACACCGATCATCACGCTTACTGCCTCTTCTATTTCGACGGGAGCTGCGACAAATGCATCCAACGCTGCCCGGCGGGCGCCATTACCCGGGAGGGGCATGACAAGGAAAAATGCGCCGCCTATGTCCACGAGGTTTCGGCAAAATCCATCCGGGACCGGTTCGGTATTGATACGTCCGGCTGCGGTCTCTGCCAGACCGGCGTCCCCTGCGAGGCGAAGATCCCCGTGCCCGGACACGACGCATCCCCTTTCTTTGGAGGTCGATGATGCGGATCCGACATACATGGACCATTCCGATCCTTCTGCTCGTCCTTTTATGGCCGGTGCAGGCCCTGTCCGAGGGAAAGCCGCTCTGGGAGATCGGCGTGGGACTGGCCGTACTGCAGATGCCCGATTACCGCGGCGCCGATGAGAGCAGGGGTTATCTGCTTCCCTATCCCTACCTCGTTTACCGGGGGGATATCCTGAGGGTCGAAAGGGAGCGGATTTCGGGACGCATCTTTCAAACCGACCGGCTTCTGCTGGATATCAGCATCAACGGCAGCGCACCCGTGGACAGTTCGGACAATCAGGACCGCCGGGGGATGCCCGATCTGGATCCGACCTTTGAAATCGGCCCCTCCCTCGATATTACCCTCCTGGAAAGCCGTCGGAATCGCTGCAAATTGAAGCTGGCCCTGCCGGTCCGGGCCGCTTTTTCAACGGATTTTTCCTCGGCCCATCACGAGGGATGGATATTTCATCCGCGGCTGAATCTTGAAAAAGCAGACCTGATCCCCGGCTCCGGGGTGAATCTGGGCCTTTCGGTCGGTCCGATGTTCGCCGACCGGGGCTATCACGATTACTTCTACACCGTCGATCCCGCCTTTGCGACGCCGTCGCGCCCCCGCTATGCGTCCGGCGGCGGATACAGCGGGACGACCGCCACCGTCGGCCTCAGCAAAGCCCTGAATCCTTTTGTCCTGAGCGGATTTGTCAGCCTGGATTACCTCAAGGGGGCCGTATTCGAGGAGAGTCCGCTGGTCAAGACCCAAAACTCCTGGATGTGCGGGTTCGCCGTCTCCTGGGTTTTTCTGAAATCGTCCGAGCGGGTTCAAACATCAAAATAACCGGGAGCGGTTCCCTCTTGGGGAGGTCAAAAGTGGATATTGTCGATCTGAAAAGCAGGGAGGTGTTCAGCCATGAAGGGCGCGGCGTTGCGGCGCTCGTGGAGGAGCCGAATTTGAAGATCAGCCAGGTCGGTCTGGAGCCGGGGAAGGAGGTCCCCGTCCACACGGCCGACGCCCCGGTGACCCTCCAGGTGGTCCGCGGCGAGGGGGTCTTCTCCGCGGGGAAGGAGAGCGTCCGGATGGGGCCGGGGAAACTCCTCCGCATCCCGGAAGGCGCCACGATGGGCATCCGGAATGAATCGGCGAAACCCCTCGTTTTTCTGGCGATCCGGACGCCGGCGGCGGCCGGCCCGGCCCGGGAATCCGCGCTGGCCGTAAAGCCGGGGACATTTGTCAACATGATTGATTTTGCGCCGCTGAAGCCGGGGAAGGAAAAGTCCTTCCGGGAGTGGTTCCACCATTCCAGCGAGATTTTGGGAAAACATCCCGGATTCGTCTCCCGGACGCTCCTCGGGCCGATCGAGGGCGGCAGCCGTTACGCCGCGGTGGTCGAGCACGAATCGAAAGAGACCTTCATGGACATGCATCTGAGCGACGACCGCGAAAAGCTTTTCCGGCAGGCGGAGTCCCTCGTCCTCGGCCCGTCCACGCCGTACTTTTACGAAATGCTTCTCTCGTATCGGAAATAAGATATCCGCCCGGGAAAGGGCGGGAACGGGGCAGATATCATGGATGCAGCGGAGTTGATCCGGAAGGCGAAGGCGGAGGGACGGACCGCCCTGACCGAGGCGGAATCCAAGGAGGTGCTCAGGCAGTTCGGCGTTCCGGTTGTGGCGGAGTCGGTCGCGTCCACCCCGGAAGAGGCCGCAGCAACCGCGCAGGCCATCGGATTTCCCGTCGTCCTGAAAGGCCTCGGGACAAAACTGACGCACAAGACGGAACGGGGGCTCGTCCGGCTGAATCTCAAGGACGACGGCGATGTCCGGCGGGCGGCGGCGGCGGTGGGCGCATCCGCGGGGGCGGATCTGGAGGGATATCTGATTCAGCCCATGCTCTCCGGCCGCCGGGAGTTCGTCGCCGGCCTCTTCCACGACGCCCAATTCGGGCCGGTCGTCATGTTCGGCCTCGGCGGCATCTTCACCGAGGCGCTCAACGACACGGCCTTCCGTATCGCGCCCGTCGATGAAAAAGAGGCGGAAAGGATGATCGACGAACTCCGTTCGCGCAGGCTCTTCGGGCCGTTCCGCGGCGAGCAGGCGGCGGGGCGGGAGCGGCTCATCCGCACGCTGACGGGCCTCTCCCGGATCGGCCTGGAGCTCCCGGACGTGACCGAGGCGGACGTCAACCCCCTTCTGATCGGCCCGGACGGACAGGCGACGGCGGTGGACGCCCTCATCATCCTGGGCAAGCGCCCCGCGGCGCAGACATCCCATCCCCCGATCGATCCGACCGCCATCGGGAAGCTCTTCTACCCCCGCTCCATCGCCTTCGTCGGCGCCTCCGGGACGTTCGGCAAGTGGGGCTATATCCTCTTCTGCAACGTGGCCGCGGGCGGGTTCAAGGGACCGATCCACCTCGTCAACCCCAGGGGCGCCCAAATCGCCGGCCGGCCGACGTTCAAGTCGGTGGGCGAAATTCCGGGGCCGGTCGATCTGGCCGTCGTGACCATTCCGGCGGCGAAGGTGCTCGCTTTGATTCCCCAGTTGCAGGAAAAGGGGATCAAGAACATGCTCCTGATCACCTCCGGCTTCGCCGAAACGGGCGCCGGGGGGCGGCGTCTCGAGGAGGAACTGGTGCGGGAGGCGCGCGAGGCGGGCATCCTGATCCTCGGCCCCAATACGATGGGAATCTGCAACCCCCACGACGCCCTCTTCTGCTGCGGCTCGAGCGTTCTTCCGAGACCCGGAACCACCGCGTTCATCTCCCAGTCGGGGAACCTCGGCGTGCAGCTCCTGGGCTTCGCCGAACACGAAGGGATCGGCATCCGGGCCTTCGGCGGTTCGGGGAACGAGGCCATGATCGCGATCGAGGATTACATGGAGGCGTTCGAGGTCGATGACCTGACCCGGACGGTCGTCCTCTACATCGAAAGCGTCAAGAACGGCCGGCGCTTTTTCGAGGCCGCCCGGCGGGTGGGGAAAAAGAAGCCCGTCGTGATGCTCAAGGGGGGGCGCACGCAGGCCGGCAACCGCGCCGCCGCAAGCCACACCGGGGCGCTCGCCTCCGACCTCCGGGTCTTCGACGCGGCCGCCCGCCAGGCGGGGATCGTCGTCGCCGAGCAGCCGATGGACCTCCTCGATCTTTCTGCCGCCTTCTCCTCCCTCCCCCTCCCTCGCGGCAACCGGGTCGCCGTGATGACCCTGGGCGGGGGCTGGGGGGTCGTCGCCTCCGACCTCTGTGTGGAAAACGGCCTGGCGATCCCCGAACTCTCGCCGGAGTTGATCGCGCGGATCGATGGGATCCTCCCCCCCTACTGGAGCCGATCCAACCCCATCGATCTGGTCGGTGAATTCGACCCCAGGATCCCGAAACTGGTCATCGAGGAGCTGCTGAAATGGGAGGGGTGCGACGCGGTGATCCACCTGGGCATCGTCGGGCGCATGACCTTTCTCAAACAGATGATCCGTTCCATCCGCGAGGTCGATCCGGTGATGGACCGGAAGTCTCTCGACGGGATGCCGGAGGCGCTCGTCGGGTTCGAGAACCAATACACGATTTACACGGTCCGCCTCATGGAGCAATACGGCAAGCCGATCCTCGGGGTGAACTTCCTTCCCGAAGAGAATGCGCGCACCATCCTGGACGTCGAGGGAAGCGACTACAAGGGGGTCTCCTTTCTGACGCCCGAGCGGGCCGTCAAGGCGCTCGCCCGGATGAACGCCTACCGCGAGTGGCGGGAACAATAGGGGAAGAGCCCCGATGAAAAGACCGCATTCCCGCGCGCGATCATGCGGGGAGGAACGGGCAGGGGGATCTTCATGGCGGGGAAGGATCTCTTGGTCAACCGGTCAAAACCGGGTCACAATCTTGTTGACATCCGGGACTGCGTTCGCTATAAAAACCACGGTGTGGGCGGATTCCGCGGTCGCATAAACCGGACGGGACAAGAGAATCCCGGCAGAGTCGCGGAATCCGGGAGACAGTTCCCCGACCGGTGATGTTCACGGGGTTGTTTCGTGTCCGGGCTGTTGCAGCACGGGAAGGCGCCCTCTTGGGGGATCTTGAGCGGACAGGAAAGCATATGGCAAAGTTGAAGCTGAAGCAGCATGTCATCAACCGGGACTGGTGCAAGGGGTGCGGGATCTGCGTGCATTTTTGCCCCAAGAAGGTGCTGGAACTGGACGAGTTCGACAAGGTGGTGGCGGCCAGGCCGCAGGATTGCATTTGCTGCAAACTCTGCGAACTGCGGTGCCCGGATTTGGCGATCGAGGTGGAGACGGAGCAGGATTGATATGGGCGGCAAATTGGAGTTTGTTCAGGGAAATGAGGCCTGCGTGAAGGCGGCGCTGTACGCCGGGCTGGATTTTTTTGCCGGCTATCCGATCACCCCCTCGACGGAGATTGCGGAGCTCATGTCGGCGCGCCTGCCCCTGAAGGGCGGGACGTTTATGCAGATGGAGGACGAGATCGCCTCGATCTGCGCGATCATCGGGGCGTCGCTGACGGGACGCAAGGTGATGACGGCGACGAGCGGTCCGGGGTTTTCGTTGATGCAGGAGGGTCTGGGGTACGCAATCATGACGGAGATCCCCTGCGTGATCGTCGATGTGCAGCGGGGCGGCCCCTCGACAGGCCTTCCGACCAAGGGGAGCCAGGGGGACGTGAACCAGGCCCGGTGGGGGGTGCACGGGGATCATGCCATCGTTGCGCTGACGGCGTCGAACCATCAGGACATATTTTCAATCACGGTGGATGCCTTCAATTTTTCGGAGACCTACCGGACGCCGGTGATCCTGCTGTTTGACGAGGTGACCGCGCACATGCGGGAACGCCTGGAGGTGCCGGAACCGGGAGAAATCCCGCTGGTGGAACGGCTCAAGACCTCGGTCAGGGAGGGGGTGGATTATCACCCGTACCTGCAGCGGGAGGACGGCCGTTTGCCGATGTCCGATTTCGGCGGGGTGCACCGGTACAATGTGACGGGCCTGTTTCACGACATGTGGGGATTCCCTTCGGAAAATCCGACCGTGGTTCACGAGCTGTTGCGGCACCTGGTGGACAAGATCGAAAACCATGTGGAGAAGATGACGCGCTATCGGGAATATTTTGTCGAAGATGCGGAGATACTCCTGATTTCGTACGGGGCATCGGCGCGCTCGGCGCTGCACCTGGTGGCGGACCGTCGCCAGCACGGCGAAAAGGTGGGCCTGCTGGAGCTGCAGACGCTGTGGCCGTTTCCATCGGCGCTGGTGAGGGAGAAGACAAGGAATGCCCGCTATGTGGTGGTCGTGGAGATGAATATGGGGCAGGTGATGCAGTCGGTCAAGGCGTCGGTGGAAAGGCCGGAACGGGTGTTTCTGGCCAACCGGGTGGACGGGGTATTGATTACGGCAGTCGACATTCGCAATATTCTACGGCTGATCCAGGGTAAAGGAGTCTGACATGCCCGCAAAGGACTATATCCGCGAGAGGTTTTTCCCGCATATCTGGTGTCCGGGCTGCGGGCACGGCATCGTGCTGAACGGCCTCGTGCGCGCGATCGAAAATATGGGCCTGAAGAAGAACGACATCGTCATGGTGTCGGGAATCGGCTGTTCG
>JAFGRP010000183.1 GCA_016935075.1 Deltaproteobacteria bacterium
GGATCGGGAGTTTGCCCGCTATTACGCCGAGGCGACGATGGCCGTTATTCCCTCGCTCTATGAGGGATTCGGCATGCCGGCCGGCGAAGCAATGGCCTGCGGCGTACCGGTGATCAGTACGTCGGGCGGCGCGCTCCCCGAGGTGGTGGGGAATGCCGGAATCCTGGTCCCGCCGGGGGACGCGGCGGCCCTTCGGGATGCCATCGCGGACCTGCTGAACGATCCGGAGAGACGTATCAGGCTCGGCGAGGCGGGGCTTGCGAGGGTGAAAAATGCATTGACCTGGCGCCATGCCGCAATAAAAACCGTCGAGGTTTACCGGGAGGCGATCGATGCTCACGGTTGACTTCAGGCAGATCCAGCTGCGGGCGGGAATGCGGATTCTCGATGCGGGATGCGGTAGCGGGAGACATCTCTGCGAGCCATTCAAAACGCCGGGCGTCGATGTCGCGGGCGTGGATCTGAACCGGGACGATCTGTGCAAAACGAAGGGATATCTCTCCCTGATGGGGAAGAAGCAGAAAGGGCGCTGGCTTGTGGCGCAGGCCGATCTCACAAAACTGCCCTTCACCGGAGGCAGCTTCGACGTCGTCATCTGTTCCGAAGTCCTGGAGCACATTGAGGACAATCGGACCGCCGTCGCGGAACTCGTCCGCGTCCTCAAGCCGGGCGGGGATCTGGTCGTCACGGTCCCGCGCTTTTGGCCGGAAAGGATCTGTTGGGCGATTTCCGGGGCCTATCACCGCGAGCCGGGCGGCCACATCCGGATTTATCGGAAGCGGGAACTGATGAACATTCTGGAAGCGGCGGGCATGCGTTGCCGGCGTATCCGCTACAGGCATGGCCTCCATGCCCCCTACTGGTGGCTTCGATGCCTCGTGGGACACAAGAATGAAACCTTTCCGTTGGTCAAGGCGTACCGGAAATTCCTCGAATGGGACATCATCTACCATCCCCCGCTGACGGCCTGGATGGATCGGATTCTAAACCCGCTGATCGGCAAGAGCATCATCTTCTATCTTAAAAAAGGATACCGCTGATGGAATTTCCCCTTTCGCAAGGGCTTGTCCGATCCCAGGTCGAAGTGGATGCCATCGCCGACTTTATCGCAGGCGTCCAGAAACCGAACGGGGAAATCCCCTGGTCCCACGGGGGGAAGACCGATCCCTGGGATCACGTGGAAAGCGCGATGGGACTCAGCGTCGCAGGACGCATCCGGGAGGCGGAGCTGGCCTATCGCTGGATGGAATCGACGCAACTGCCCGACGGAAGCTGGTGGTCTGCGACCCGGGACGGCGTTCCGGAAGACAGGACCCGCGACAGCAACGTCTCTTCTTACATCGCCGTTGGGGCTTACCACCATTTCCTCATCACGGGCGAACTCCGTTTTCTCCGCCGTTTATGGCCCACGCTGGAGGCGGGGATCGATTATGCCGTCGGACTCCAGGCAGAGACGGGGGAAATCCACTGGGCAAAGAACGGAGAGGGGGTTGTCGACCGCATGGCGCTGCTGACCGGTTCCAGTTCGGTCTACATGAGCCTCAAATGCGCCCTCGCCATTGCTTCGCTTTTGGGGAAAAAACGTTCGGACTGGGAATCGGCCCGGAAAAAGCTCGGCGATGCGATCCGCTATCGCCCCAACCTGTTCAATATGATGAAGGCGCGCTATTCGATGGACTGGTACTACCCCGTTCTTTGCGGCGCCGTGAGCGGCGACGAGGCCCGCAAGCGGATCGACCGTTCATGGGAAAAGTTCGTCGTCCCCGGATGGGGGGTGAAGTGCGTCTGCGATCAACCCTGGGTCACAACCGCAGAGGCCTCCGAACTGATCCTGACGCTGGCGGCGGTCGGAGAATACGAGCGGGCGGCCATCGTCTTCAACTGGATCTGCGACAAGAAATACGATGACGGCTCCTACTGGATGGGGGTGACATTCCCCGACTGCGTGATCTGGCCTGAGGAGAGAACCTCCTGGACGGCCGCGGCCGTTTTGCTGGCCCATGACGCCCTCCACGACATTACGCCGGCCGGCCGTCTTTTCAACCACGGTTTCTGGAACGGAAACGGAATTTCCCGGGAAAGCGGAAGGAGCTCCTGCGATGTGTCCGGTCGCCGGAACCGATCCGATTTCCATACGAATCGAGGTTGATTTCCGTGCGCAGAGATCATCGCCCCCTTATTCTCAAACGCCTCGATCTGAATTTCCAGAAATGGTACGCGAACCATTTTCTCCGGCCCCATTTCGAACATCTCGGCCGGGGATGCACCTTCATGAAACCCTGGCACGTCGAGATCTTCGGCGGACCCGTCACCCTGGGGAACTATGCCACCGTGATCGCCACACCGGACCGCAAGATCCGGTTGACCGTCTGGTCCTCTCTGGAAGGGGAGGGGAGGATCGATATCGGGAACTGTTGCCTTATCTGTCCCGGCGTCCGGATCAGCGCCGCCACGGAGATCGTGATCGGGGAGAGCTGCATGCTCGCCCAGGGGGCCTTCGTAACCGATTCGGACTGGCACGGTGTTTACGACCGGGGCCTTCCGATCGGCCAAACGGTTCCCGTTCGTATCGGGAAAAACGTCTGGATCGGGGACGGCGCCATCGTCTGCAAGGGGGTCCGGATCGGCGAAAACAGCATTATCGGCGCCGGTTCCGTGGTGGTCCGGGATATCCCCGCCAATGCGGTGGCCGCGGGAAATCCGGCCATCGTCCAAAAATATCTCGATGCGGATAAGCCGGTGAAGACGCGCGCCGACTGGCTCGCCGACCCCGGTGCGCTTGCCGCCCGGTTCGAAGAGATCGACCGTCATTTCATGAAAGACAACACCTGGGCCGGATGGATTCGTTCGCTTCTCCTACCGGAAAAGGGGGATTGATGAGAGTTGCCATTGTCGCGCCGCCCTATCCACTGGAAGAGGCACCTGCGCCGCCGCTCGGCGTGACCTATGTCGCCGCCGCATTCGAATCGGCCGGCGCGGAAGTCCGGATCTTCGACTATATCGTCAGCCGATACACGCCTGAAAAAATCCGGATGCAGCTCGACGCCTTCCGGCCGGATGTCCTCGGAGCGACCTCCGTAACGCTGAATTTTCCGGGCGCCGCGGAGATCGTCTGCGAGGCCAAACGGCACCGCCCTTCGCTGATCACACTGATGGGGGGACCCCACGTCTCCTTTGCCGCCGAACGGACGCTGAGAGATTATCCGGGTATTGACCTCATCGTGGCCGGGGAAGGTGAGGCGACCATCGCCGAATTGATGACCGAGGGATTCCACCCGGGGAAATGGGAAAAGATTCCGGGGTTGTTCTTTCGCCGCGACGGCGGCATCGTCGATACCGGCCCCCGTCCTTTCATCGAGGACCTCGATACGCTGCCACCCCCCGCGCGCCATCTTCTCCCCCTGTCGCGCTATCTGGCCCTTGGTTATTCGATCAGCATCATCACCTCCCGCGGCTGCCCCCATTCCTGCATCTTTTGCCAGGGACGACGCATGGTCGGGAAACGGGTCCGTTTGAGAAGGGCTTCTCTGGTCGTGGACGAAATCGAGGAGATCCTCTCCTACGGCATCGATCGGATCAACGTGGCGGACGATCTGTTTGTCTCCAGCC
>JAFGRP010000184.1 GCA_016935075.1 Deltaproteobacteria bacterium
AAAAAAGGATACTCGATGAGATCGAAAAGGGAGCGGAGAGCGCCGTCGATAAGCTGCGGCTCATCATGCGGGCGGCCAAGGTCCATTTCTCGACAATCGACGCGCTCTTTCACCAGTTCCTCACGACGGAAGAGTATATGCCGCAAGTGGCCGACGACCACGAGAAGGCCATGATCACCGAGATTGCCGACAGGCGTTTTTTCCAGCATCCGGGCATCATCGCCGATATCGAAAGCATCCTGATCGCGGCGCGAATCCTGAACCTGCAGCCCGAGTCACTGATCGACGCGCTGGACAGGGGCGCGGAGGTGCTGGCGGCATGGGAGTGCCCGGACAGCCGGCTTGATGAACTCAAGGGTAGACAGGCGCGCATCGTTGCCGGGTACGAGAGACTGCAGGAGCAGGTGCGGGCAGTCGCAGAGGAAACAAAAGGGGCGTTGCGCACGCAGGTGGTCGGGCCGCTCCTCGAACCGATCGTTGAGGCGGATCACGGCAGGTCATTATTCGCCAAATCCGATCTGTCGGAAGCAAGGGTGGCCGCCGCCGACCGCCGGACGCCCGCCTACGCCGCATTGCGGGAGCTCTATCCGCCGATGCGCCGCCTTGTCGCCGAACATCTCATCAACACCAAACGCCTGCGCAGCGCCCTTCTCAAACGCTTCATCGCCCTGCGCACCGACCTGCTCGCGGAAGAGAAGGCAAGGCTCGGCCGCCTCTATTTCGAAGATATCCCCAGGACGCTTGTCGCCCTTGACGGTGCCGACAGCCCCGACCGGCCGCTCTTCATGGCGCGCCTCTACGAACTGGGGTTCCACCGGACGGCGCATCTGCTTCTCGATGAGTTCCAGGACACTTCGCGGATGCAGTACGATTTGCTGCGGCCGCTCATTGATGACATCCTCGGCTGCGTGGGGCAGAATGCGGAAGGAGAACGGTCGCTCTTCCTTGTGGGAGACTGGAAACAGTCCATCTACCAGTGGCGGGACGCGGCGCCCGACCACCTGAAGGCATGCCTTGCCCCCTATATGCGGAGTGGACAGATTGCCACGGAACCCCTGCCCCACAATTACCGCTCGACCCCGCTTCTCGTCACCTTCTTCAACCATTTGGTCGCCAACCTGTTTGCCGGAACCGATAAAGTGAATCTTCAGACGCCACCGGGGAAACCCAAATATCCCTACGGCGGCGTTTCCGAAGTGGCGGTCATACCGGCGCCCTGCGGCGCGGGCGACGATCCGGCGTATGAACGGCTCGTTGAGACCATAGCACAAAAAAAGGAGGAGTGCGGCTGCGCATGGGGAGACATGGCTGTCCTGTGCCGCACCAACGGCCATATGGACAAGGTCGCGGCGGCGCTGGCAAAGGCCGGAATTCTTACGTCAGGGATTCGCGGCCGCGAGCTGTTGTCGCTCCGCGAGGGGACGGCCCTCTATCTTTCGCTGGTAGCCGTTTTTGCCGGCCACGACGGCTGCTTCATACCTCGTGCCCTCTCGACTCTGGGCTATGACGAAGCGCTGACAGCGGCCCTTGAGCGGCTTGCCGGGACCTCGCGCGAATCACCCCTGCCCCACCGTTTCGCGACCTTTGCTGCCGCCTTGCGAGGCCTCCTGCCCCACTTTCCGCGTGTACTAATCGAGAAGATGTGGGATGAGGCGGAGCGTTACTTCAACCGGCCCGACTCCGATGACGTCCCTTCCTTTTTGCGCTATCTGAAGGAGATGTCGCACCTCATCACCGTACCCGAAGGGGAACACGCGGACCGGGTGAAACTGGCAACGATACACAGCACCAAGGGCCTTGAATTTGCGCACGTGTTCCTCTTTTGGAAAGAGGGGCTCGACAGGGCGCCCGAGATACCCCATCCCGGCGACGGTTGTCCGCTTGCGTTGAACAGGGACGAAATCGCCTTTCTCGCCACGGGTCCGATCGCCGGGGCGGCCGACATCGCAGATGCGGCGGAGGCGGCAAAAGAGGAGAGGGTCGAAGAGACGGCGAACCTCCTCTATGTCGCCGCGACCCGCGCCGTGAAGAGTCTGACGATCCTCCTGCGGGCCGACAAAGATGGCGCGCTCAAAGGGTTCAGTGAACTGATGTATCGCACCACCGAAACAGAGATACCGGACGCCGAGCGGACGCCATTCGGCTGGCGGCATGACTACGGCATGGAGATGCCGCGACCATTTGAGCACGAGGAGCTGACGGCGCCCGACATCGCCGAATGCTTAGCACCACAGGCCGACAGCGACGAAATGGACCCGACGCTGCAATCGGCTGCCATTGAGGCAGGAATCGAACGCGGTCTGCGGATACACGCGGCGCTCGCAACACTCACCGGCAGTCACAGATCAATAACGAAGAGCGACCTCGCCGAGGAAGAACTTTCCGCCATTGAGCGGTTTCTGCGCGAGCAGAAGGTGCGCAAGATCATCTTCCGTCCGGGGAAAGTGCTTACAGAACAGCATATCTCGGATACCCGCTCATTCGGAATCGTCGATCGGCTTATCATAGCCACGGATCGCATCACCCTCATCGACTTCAAGACGGGACACATCGGCCATCTTGCCGACAGGTACCGCCCCCAGATGATCCGCTACCGCACCATCCTCCAGGGACTCTTCAGCGGCCGTCCGGTCGAATGCTGCCTGCTGTTTGTTGATGAACCCTATCGCATACTAACGGTCTGAAGAAAAGATACATAGAAGTAATTCGAATCTGAATTTATAAATAATTTTTTCGCTCGGGGAGGTAGCCGTGAGACGTATTCTTGTCTTGACGATTATTTTCGTTCTTCTTTGCTCGTTTCCAGCCGGTGCCTGCACCGGTGTCGCGGTACGCGACACGCAGAACAGAGTTGCGTTTGTCGGGAAAAGCCATGACTGGGGGGCCAGGCAGCAATAGTGGTAGCCAATATGGCCGGTATAACGAAAAGGACCCTTGTCTTTCCCTCTGACGACCCAACGATACCGCAGAACCCTGTAATATGGAAATCCAAAAACTACAGTATTACCTTTAGCCAGTATGGCAGGGAAATCCCGAACGCCGGCATCAATGAGTACGGGCTCGTTGTTGAAACTATGGAGATGGAGCCCGGGGGTGGTCAAGACGAGAGAGCTGATTACAAACCAGCTGGGGCAACTCAGGCAATCAACTGGACTCAATGGGTGCAATATATCAATTCTTGCTTGTCCAATACGGAGAGAAAGAGGGCCGCTTATATCGGATTCTTGATCAGCATGGTCGAGGGATCGAGGAGCAATGCGGGTCCTGCAGGGCCTGCCCCTTTGCCTCGGAGCAGATTGATGTGGACATCCGCATGTTCCGGTCGCAACTCCAGAACGAGATCGAAGAGGTCGGCGAGACCTGAGAAGGCAACCGGAAGGCCGTCCGCTCCCGGCGATTCATGCCGGTGGGTGTGCACGGTGAACCAGACATGCATCCCCTTTCCGGCCGCCAGCGCCTTCAGATCGTTCAAATCCGGCCGCAGGGATTCGTCGAAATGGAGACCGTCGATGATCATCATGGACGGTGAAAAAATCCCCTGCTCCTTCAGATCGCCCAATCTTTCCTTGAGTTTCGGCACGGTAAAACCGTCGACCCGGAAGGTCATGATGAACCGATGGGGCAGGACCGATTCCCACAGACGGCCGGCCTGATTCCCTTTATCCCCTCCGGCGAGATGATGAAACAGCTCTTTGTACCAGACATTCACCTTGTTGACGGGATCGTTCAGGCTGATGTGGAGGACATTCCGGCTTCTGAGCATGCCGTTGATGGCCAGTTGGACCAGCAGGGCGGTCTTTCCGACGCCCGCATGGGCGAGCACGGCGCCGAATTCCCCGGCTGAAAGGATCTCCTCGGTCTTGAAACCGAGTTGAAGCAGGGGATTGCGAAGGATCAATTCATTTTTTAACATGGCACCCTTCCTGTCTTGATGCAGATTATGTTATGCAACGCTCTTTTTCCTGAGGGCGACCTCTTCAGCGATCTTCTCCGCGATGGATTGCGGAACCTGCCGATAGAGGGCAAATTCCATCGTGAATTGCGCCTTTCCCTGCGTGGCTGATCTCAAGACCGTCGAAAAACCGAACATCTCCGCCAGCGGGGCCTGGGATTCGACCACGGTCATCATCCCTTCATCCTGCGCCCCGACGATCATCCCCCGCCTCTGATTCAGCAGGCCCATCACCGCCCCCTGGAATTCGGTCGGCGTCTCCACAACCACCTTCATGATCGGTTCGTGAATTACGGGCTTGGCCTTGGCGTACCCTTCACGGAAAGCGCCGCGGGCCGCCGCCTGAAAGGCCATGTCTGAAGAATCGACCGCATGGGATGCGCCGTCGTTGATGATGATCTTAACGCCCGTGACGGGAAACTCCATCTTCGGCCCCTTGGCCATGCACTGCTGAAATCCCTTTTCGCAGGCCGCTATGAACTGCGTCGGAATCGCACCGCCCCTGATCTGATTGTCGAAGATGAAGTCCTCTTCGCCTTCCGTGATCGGCTCCATGTAACCGGCCACGCGGCCGTACTGGCCGGAGCCGCCGGTCTGTTTCCTGTGGGTGTAATTAAATTCCGCCCGCTGCGTGATCGTCTCGCGGTAGGCTACACGGGGCTTTCCCGTTTCAACATCGGTTCCGTATTCCCTTTTCATCCGCTCCAGATAGATGTCCAGATGCAGCTCTCCCATCCCTTCGATGATCGTCTCATTGGTTTCATTATCCACATGGGTACGGAATGTCGGGTCCTCCTTGGTGAAGCGGTTGAGGGCCTTGGACATGTTGATCTGGGATTTGTTGTCCTTTGGGAATATCGCGAGCGAAATGACCGGTTTCGGTACGAACATCGAGGTCATGGACAGGTTGATTCCAGGAGAAACGAAGGTATCGCCGGAGGCGCACTCGATGCCGAAAAGCGCCCCGATATAGCCCGCGGATGCGGCCTCGATGTCTTCCATCTGATCGGCATGCATGCGAACGACGCGTCCAATCTTCGTTTTTTTACCGGTTCGTGTGTTGACGATCACCGCTCCCTTGGCCAGCGTCCCCTGATAAACACGGACGTAGGTCAGTTGTCCATAGACGCCGTCTTCGAGCTTGAACGCCAAAGCCACGATCGGCCGAGAAGGATCGGACGAAAGCACCACCTGGGCCTCTTCATGATCGCAATCCAGAGCGGTGTTCTCGACATCCGCCGGACAGGGAAGATACCGGGTCACTGCATCCAAGAGCGGCTGAACGCCTTTGTTCTTATACGCAGATCCCATGAAAACGGGGGTGATTTTCCGCGACAGGGTCCCTCTGCGGACGGCGTCGATGATCAGGGCGTCCGATATCGGGCGCTCCTCGAGGATCGCCTCGGTCAGCGCATCGGAGAAGAGCGAAACGGAATCGATCATCGCTTCGCGTTTTGCCTGTGCGGTTGCCATCAGGTCCGCCGGGATCTCTTCGATCCGGACCTTTTCGCCGTTTTCCCCTTCGAAATAGACTGCCTTCATGGTGAGCAGATCGACGACCCCCCGGAAATCCGTTTCCAGGCCGATCGGCACCTGCATTGCCACGGCGTTGTGACCTAACTTGGAATGGAGTTGCGAAATAACGCGTAAAGGATCGGCCCCGCTTCGGTCGCATTTATTGATAAAGGCGATACAGGGCACCTTGTAGCGCTTCATCTGCTGATCAACGGTAATGGACTGCGACTGAACCCCGCCAACCGAGCAGAGCACCAGCACCGCACCATCGAGAACCCGGAGGGAACGTTCCACCTCGATCGTAAAATCAACGTGGCCCGGCGTATCGATAATATTGATTTCATGGCTCAGCCACTCACAAAATGTGGCCGCCGAGGCGATCGTTATGCCCCGCTCCTTCTCCAGCTCCATGGAATCCATGGTGGCCCCGACTCCGTCTTTTCCCTTGACGTCGTGAATGGCATGGATCCGCTTGGTGTAAAACAGGATCCGCTCGGTCAGGGTGGTTTTCCCCGAATCAATATGGGCGCTGATCCCGATATTCCGGACTTTTTCGACGGTGCTGCTCATACCTCTTTTCCTTCTGCTGCCGTGACCCGAAGGTCATTCAATGCAATGAAATAAAAATCCCCCATGGGGAATGTCACACCAGATGGGGGATCCACTGTGGATGACGATGTCGAGTATCGGCTGTCTACATATTCGATTCCGCTGCGATTGTCAAGCAATAATTCAGCAATAATTCTGAAAATTTTTCAGATCTATTTGCGGAGAATCTCCCTCATGGCCTCGGAGAAGAGGGTCACGTTTTCCCGCTGGCTGGAGAAACCCATCAGACCGACCCGCCAGATCTTTCCCTTCAAGGGTCCGAATCCACCGGCGATCTCGATGTTATAGGTTTCGCGCAGGCTTGTCCGGACGGCCATATCATCGACGCCGTCGGGGATGCATACCGTGTTCAGTGAGGGCACGCGGTTCTCTCTCTTGACGAGCAGCTTTAACCCGAGGGTTTCCATCTTGTCCCAGAGATACTCGGCGTTTGCCTGGTGGCGGGACCATCGGTTCTCCAGCCCTTCCTCGAGCACAATCCGCAATCCTTCGCGGAAGCCGTAATGAAGGGTCGTCGAGGGTGTATGGTGATAGACCCGCTCCTTGTTCCAGTATTTTTCCAGCAACGTGAGATCGAGATACCAGTTGGCGACGCGCGTTTTTCGTTTGCGCAGGATCTCTCGTGCCCGGTCGCCGGCGGTAAAAGGTGACAGTCCTGGAGGGCAGCCGAGACATTTCTGCGATGCGCTGTAAGCCACGTCGATATCCGAGGCGTCGATGTTCAGCGGAATGCCGCCCAGGGAGGTGACGCAGTCGATCAAAAAAAGTGCGCCGTTCCGGTGAACGACGTCGGCTATCCCCTCCAGGGGCTGGAGCGCTCCGGTGGACGTCTCCGCGTGGACGAGGGCCAGTATCTTGACCGGTTTGTTTTCGACCAGAACCTCTTCGATCTCTGCCGGGGTGAATATGCCGCCCCACGGTTTTTCGATCCGTTTCACATTCGCGCCGTAGATCTTCGCCATTTCGCACATGCGTTCGCTGAAGAAGCCGTTGCAGCCGACAACGACCGTATCACCGGGTTCAACAAAATTGCTGAATGCGGTTTCCATGCCTGCGCCGCCTGTGCCCGACATCGGATAGGTCATCTCATTCTTTGTCTGAAAAACGGCCCGAAGAAGCTCCTGCTCTTCGTCCATCAGGGAGAGCCATTCCGGATCGAGGTATCCGATCAGTTCCGTGCTCATCGATCGCAGCACACGGGGATGAACGGCGCTGGGACCGGGACCGAGAAGCAGACGATGCGGTACATTGAGATCGTATTTCACGAGTGCCATAATAATCCTCCAGTCATATAAAAAATCAATGGGAATGCTCGGGCGAACTCCCGGCGAAGCGAACGGATGAACTTGCGTCCACACCTTCCCCATGTAAGCGCGCAACGCATACAAAAAAATCGGGCAAATGTCAAGATTAATGAGCTGAAGCCTTCATGGCCTTCATGATCTCCGGTGCACGTCCGGCGCTTCCCAAAACATCAATATTCTTGCGGCAGTACATCGCCCGGAGGGCATCTCTGGCCGGCCCCAGATATTTTCTCGGATCGAATTCCTCCGGCTTCCGGGAAAAGATCTCTCGGATCTTCGCCGTCATGATGAGTCTCCCGTCGGAATCGATATTGATTTTGCAGACGGCCGAACGGGCGGCCTCCCGGAGTTGCTCCTCGGGGATTCCCACAGAGTCCTTCAGACTGCCGCCATAACGGTTGATCGTCTCGACGGCATCCTGCGGGATGGAGGAAGAGCCGTGCAGGACAATCGGAAATCCGGGGATACGCCGTTCGATTTCATGGAGGATGTCCAGACGGATGCGCGGCGATTGTCCTGCCTTGAATTTATATGCCCCGTGGGAGGTTCCGATGGAAATGGCGAGGGAGTCCACCCCCGTCTGTGAGACAAAATCCTCCACCTCTTCGGGACGCGTATAGGTATGGCTTTCGGCGGCGACCTCGTCCTCCACGCCGGCCAAGACGCCCAGTTCACCCTCGACCGTGACGTCGTAAAGATGCGCAAAATCGGTAACCTTGCGCGTCAAGGCCGCATTTTCTTCGTAGCGAAGATGGGAGCCGTCTATCATGACGGAGGAAAATCCAGATTCAATGCAGGAGACACAGAGTTCATAAGAGTCGCCGTGATCCAGATGGAGGACAATCGGGATCTCTCCGATCGCTTTTTCCCCGGCTTCCCGTTTCATCATCTCGACCGCACCGTGTGCCATATGGCTCAGCAGGGTCCGGTCTGCGTAATCCCGGGCTCCCTTGGAAACCTGAATGATAACAGGCGACTGGGTTTCCAGGCAGGCCATGATGATGGCCTGGAGCTGTTCCATGTTATTAAAATTGTAGGCCGGAACGGCGAAACCCCCTCGTACGGCGGCGGCAAACATCACCCTCGTATTGACGATGCCCAGCGATGTGTAATGGACGCTCATACCCCCTCCTTATGAAAAGACATGAACATGATGCACGGCAATTCGACCGATTGTGTTACGGCCCAACCATTTCAGCCCACCTTTTTATTGCTTCATATCATGCGGTCGTCACGACGGCAACACCTTTCCCGCGGATCTTTTCTGTCCCGGTCGGGCATATCTTTCTTGACAAACCGGCCTTTTCTACATAGAAAATAACGACGAAGCGGAAAGGATGCAGACCATGACCGTGAAGATGTATACGCTCAGCACCTGTGGCCACTGCAAGGCGGCGAAGCAATTCATGGGAGACCTTGCGGTTGCCCATGAATTCACCGATGTGGACCTTTTGGCCGGCGATGCAAGGAAATCCGTCCTCGATGAGGTTCGCAAATACAATCCGCTATGCAGTTTTCCTACCATTCTGATCGGAGACAAGGTGATTATCGGTTTCAATGAGAAGGCGCTCCGGGAGGCCCTTGGTCTATGACGGCATTACAGCTCTACGAGATGCTTCGGAAGATTCAGGAGCCGATGGGCTATTTCTTCAACCGGGAGAAGGAGAAGGTCATCGACCTCCTGAACGGACTTCTCCTCAACCGGGACCGCTATGGCTACATGTGCTGCCCCTGCCGCCTGGCATCCGGCGATCGCGAATGGGATCGAGACATTATATGCCCCTGCGCCTATCGGGACGAGGACATCAGGGAATACGGCCGTTGCTACTGAAGTCTGTATGTGTCGCCCTCGTGGAACGAGGGCGGGATGGAAAGCGTCTGCGTACCGGAGCGAAGACCGCCGGAGAAAATCCGTTTTTAAAAGATGAATTTTATGTTTTGTGATTGACAAACACGAACATGCCTCTTATCTTACCACACAATAAATTTTTCAAAGGAGATGGGTGCCTTGAATAATCTTTATAAATGCCGCAAAAAGGGTACTCCGATCACGGAAATCTGCCAGGATGAAGCCTGTGAATGGCGTCTGAAAAATGAAACCTTTTTCAACTGTACCTGGGTTGCCTGCAATTTCGGGCCTTTCACGCTGGAAGAGGTCGGCGAGATGATGGGCGTCACCCGTGAGCGGATCAGGCAGATCGAAGCGAAGGCACTGAAAAAATTACAGCACAAGAAAAGGAGAGACCAACTCCGGGATTTTGCATCACCGAACAATGAATGGGATATGATCTGACGGGTATTCCGCGGTGCGTAACGCACATGGAATGAAACCGGCATGTCTGCTTATTGCTTTTTGCGGTTCTTCAGGGCTCGCATAAATTCAGCCATATACTCCTTTCTTTCCGTTCTTGAAAAAAGGAGCGTTTCCATATTCATCTCGAAATCAAGCGCCGAGTCTTTATCCAGACAAGGGGCAATGGCGGAGATTCTCTTGACGGCTTCGATCGCTTCGGGTGAGCGCTTGGCCAGTTCCTGCGCCATGGACTCTGCCTCCGCCATCAGTTTCTCCGGTGGGACCACCTTGTTTACGAGACCAATTCGTAAGGCCTCCCTGGCGCCGATCGGCTCCCCCAGCATGGTAATCTCCTTCGCCTTTGACAGGCCAATGATCTGCCGGAGCGGATTGAAAAGAGGATTGATTCCAAACTTCAGTTCAGGGTGGCCGAAAATTGCGCTTTCCGAGGCAATGATCAGATCGCAGACGGTTGCAAGATTGAAACCGCCGCCAAGGGCAATTCCGCCTACAGCCGCAATGACAGGTTTTCTGCAGCCATAGATTTTCTTCAGGTACCGGGTGATGCAAAGGAAGTAATCCCTTATTTCTGCATCAGAAATGACGGTCATCTCCTTGAGATCCATCCCCGCTGAAAATACGTAATCGCCTCCGGTCAGGATGATGACGCGAACCTCATGATCCTCTTCGAGGCGGTTAAAACAATCCTCCAATTCCATCCGCATTTCACAGGAGAGGGCATTCATCTCACCCGGTCTGTGCAGAGTCACGATGGCATGGCCGGTTTTTTTTTCGACAAGAATTGTTCGGAACGTCATGACTGAACCTTGTAAAGCGGACGGATAAACTCCCTGGGATCATGAATATTTGATCGGTTCCATGCCGCTATTGCAGAAGATACTGCGCACCCCGCAACTCACCAGAATTTCTTCTGATTTCATCTGATACGGCAAACGTCATATTCTCTATTAAATACCTCCAGAGGGTTGTCTTTTTCTTCATCCCGTAGACGGTTTCGGGTTTTTCCTTCATACCCGACAACCGGCCTGCCAGAAGAACGGCATCCTGAAGGCCTCCGAGGTCATCGATCAAACCCAACTCCTTAGCCTGTCTGCCGGTAAAAATCCTTCCATCCGCCAATCGGACGATTTTCGACAACGGAATTTTGCGGTTTTCGGAGACGGTTCTTACAAATTGATCGCAGATGTCATCCACGATCCCCTGGATCAGGGATCGCTCTTCTTTTGTCATTTCACGGACAGGTGAACCGATATCCTTGAATTTTCCGCTCTTGACGACGGACGACCGGACGCCTACCTTTTTCAGAAGCTCTTCGAGATTGGCATGATGCATGACGGCCGAGATACTGCCGGTAATGGTTCCGGGGTTGGCAAGAATTCGGTTTGCGGCAACGGCTATCAAATATCCTCCGGATGCCGCAACCGATCCCATCGAAACCACGACCTTCTTCTTTTTGCGTAGATCCAGGACGGCCCGGTAAATCTCCTGGGACGGCGCTACGCTCCCGCCTGGTGTATCGATCCTCAGGACAACCGCCCGGATGTCTTTGCTGTCCGCGAATTCGTTAATTTGATCGATAATCTCTCCGGCATCGCCGATAATCCCTTCTATCCGGATCACCCCGACCTTCTCACCGAGGCTGAATGGATTTTCTCCCCGGAAGAGTCCCAAGCTGTAAATGGTTGCAAAAAAGACCAGCCCGATCAAAGCTAAAAGGCAGATACCGGAAATCACCGGGTGTCTTCTCATATGGCTGTCCCAGGGAAATATCCTTGACGGGTCGCTATTTTTCTGTATCCAAAATCTTCACGTCGGCCAAGGCTTTGCTCAGGCTTGACCCGATATTCTCCTGGTTGTTGATATATTGATTGACGGAGTGCCCTTCCGTACTTGATTCGAAATCCTTGACGCTCAGGCGTATCTTCCGACTCTTAGGATCGACGTTTTTAACAACGGCGGATACGGAATCGCCCACGGCAAACAATTCAGAGGAAGATTTGACGCGCCGTGAACTCAATTCGGAGATATGAACAAGCCCCTCTATCCCCTCTTCTATTTCAACGAAAATCCCGAAATCGGTTATATTGGTCACTTTCCCCGAAACGATCGATCCGGCCGGATATCGCACGCTCAATTCTTCCCACGGATTCTTTTCGATCTGCTTGAGTCCTAGGGAAAACTTTTCATGTTCGACGTCGATGTTCAGGACCATCACCTCAATTTCCTGACCCTTCTTGAACATTTCGGACGGATGTTTCACCCGTTGCTTCCAGGAAATGTCAGACATATGGATAAGGCCGTCAATTCCCTCTTCTACACCGACGAAGATTCCGAAATTAGTGATGTTTCTGACGATCCCCTTGATAACGCTTCCTTCCGGATATTTTACCTTCAGCGTTTCCCAGGGGTTGGCGGTGGTCTGCTTCAGCCCAAGGGATATGCGCTTTGTTTCAACATTGATATCTAAAATCATGACCTTGACGAGCTGGCCGATCGACAGTACCTTGGAGGGATGTTTGATTTCCCGGGTCCAGAACATCTCCGATACATGGATCAGACCTTCAACCCCGGTCTCCAGTTCCACGAAGACACCATAATCGGTGAGATTGACGACACGACCTTCGATGATGGAATGGATGGGGTATCTGTCTTTGATCGTTTCCCAGGGGTTCAGCGCCAATTGCTTGAGACCCAACGCGACCCGTTCCTTCTCCCGGTCGAATGAAAGCACTTTGACCCGGATTTTTTCTCCCTTGGAAAAATGGTCGGAAGGCCGCGTGATCCTTCCCCAGGAGATATCGGTCACATGAAGCAGTCCGTCAATGCCGCCCAGATCGATGAAAAGACCGTAATCGGTAATATTCTTGATCACGCCCTCGACAATCTTTCCCTCTTCAATATTCTGCAGCGTATCTAATTTTTCGGCTTCTCTCTCTTTTTCCAGAATGGTTCTGCGCGACAGGACAACATTATTTCTCTTTCTGTCGTATTTCAGTACATTGAACAGGAGGGCCTGGCCGACGTACCGGTCCAGATCCCTGACCGGACGGATATCCACCTGGGACCCGGGAAGAAAGGCGGGAATGCCGATATCGACGGAAAGCCCTCCTTTCACCCTTTCCATGACCGTTCCTTTGACGGGGATATTCTGCTCACAGGCATGCTTCACATCATCCCAGATCTTGATTTTGGCGGCTTTGTCTCTTGAAAGGACGAGGTTTCCGTCCTGATCGCGGCGATCCACAAGAACTTCGATCTCGTCCCCGACGTTGATGGTGATATTGCCCTGATCATCGCGCAGTTCCCTTACCGGAATATATCCTTCCGTTTTCCATCCGACATCCACCATAACGGTGTCCGCGTTGATCTGCACCACCTTGCCGGTTAAAACGCCGCCCATCTGAACGGACTGCAGACTCTGTTCGTAAAGCTCCTTGAAACCGATGTTCTCCTCTCTCCCCTGCAGCGAATCACCGGGGATTTCCGCTGTCTTTTCCTCATCGGTTTTGCCGCTTCCATCCTGATCTGAGATTAAGTTATCATCGTTAACCATTCAACCCACACCCCCTGAAAGTTTTGTGATCTCCTCATGGACCATAATTCACTAACACACTGATTTTTAAATATCAAGTGAATTCAGGTAAAAAAACATTCCCGAAGCGGACAGACGCGTTCTACAATGGACATCATGAAATCGACGACCTGCGGAATGGATTGATTCGAGGAATCGACAACGAAGGCTCCCTCGGGGATGACAAGGGGCGCAATGGAGCGCTCGCAGTCCTGGCGGTCTCGAAGAAGCAGATCGTTTTCGATATCCGTGAGATTGACCCGTTCACCCTTGGAGATCATCTCCAGGTATCGCCTTTTCACCCTTTCCTCCACCGACGCATCGAGAAAGAATTTGACTTCGGCATCCGGAAAAACGACCGTTCCCATATCCCGCCCTTCTGCGACAACCCCTCCGGCAGCGGCCAGCTCCCGCTGCACGGAAAGGAGATTCTCCCGAATCTGCGGAAGAGCGGATATTTTCGACGCCAGAAGACCGATCTCCTCGGTCCGGATCTTATCCGAGACATCCTCGCCGTCCACGATAACCCGGACACGCCCCGCCTGATGCATAAGCGATATCTTCGGGTGCCGGACCGGATCGGCGATGGCTCCCGCTGTGCCGTTCCATCCCTCGCATTTCAGCCGGTACGCGACGGCCCGATAAAGCGCGCCCGTATCCAGACAAACAAAGGAAAGCCGTGATGCGAGAAGCTTGCTGATCGTGCTCTTTCCGGCTCCCGCGGGGCCGTCGATTGTGATGATCGGTCGTCTCTTCAATCCCCCGCCTTTTTTCTCGACCGTTCTCTCCCGGGAAGGGTGCTTTGCAGGATTAAGGGATAAGTCGCAGCGCCCGTAACGACCCCCGCCGCATCAAACAGCGCATCCCACAGCGAAGCATCACGTCCGGGAACAAACGATTGATGCCACTCGTCACTGAGGGCGTAAACTGCTCCGATGAGCATCGTCATCAAAAAGGCGTACCGTTTTTGCCGGTAACGATCCGTTGCGTAGAGCCATCTGCAGAGGAGACATCCGAAAAAAAAATATTCAAGAAAATGGGCGATCGTATCGAAACCAAAGAAAGACGGAACCGTCTCGGGGAAATAGGACAGGGAGGAGAGATAAAAAATCAACGCGGCATAAACCAGAACCGGACCGGTATAGTGGAAGGCATGGCGGATACTGGATTCCGTGATCGGTTCACGCCGTTCATGCTGCAAGTCTCCTTTATTGATCGGACGCTCCTCATCCGTTCCATGGCAAGTAACCATGATCGTTCCGGTGTGGATCAACCCCCTTTTCAATCAGCCCCCCCTTGATGTTCGGCGGTTCTATACCACACGGATCTGTATCGAACAAGCGTCTGATCGCGGATATATCTCTTAAAATCGCATCGAACGCCGGTCAATCGAAAAAATTTTCCGCGGCAAGACGCAGGGAATCCGTTTGCACAGGGGTTCAAGTCGGGAATATATTGATTACATCGTGCAAAAAGGATAGGATCATATTGAATTATGAAAAATTGATCCGTGGAATAAGTTGAAAACAGGGCAAGAGGGTGACCTTGTATACGAGACAGATATTATTGAAATACTTTATTATATGGTGTTTGTTTTCCCTGTTTTTGCTGAAGTGCATTTTACCGCCGCCTGCCGAGGCATCCTTCACAATCGAGGATGAAAAGAAACTGGGAAAGGAATTCTACGAAAAACTGCAAAAAGGAGAATTCCTTCTGCAGAACGAACAGGTCAACGATTACATTACGCTTCTCGGCAAGCGGGTGCTTGCCTTCAGCGAAAAGGCGCCGTTCGATTTTCGATTTTCCATCATCCGGAGCTCCGCAATCAACGCATTCGCGACGCCCGGGGGATATGTCTATGTCAATCAGGGGCTGATCAACCTTGTCGAAAATGAAGCCGAGCTGGCCGGCGTCCTTGCCCATGAAATTGGGCACGTGAACGGACGGCACATCGCAGAAACCATCGACAGGTCGACGAAACTCAACATTTCCACACTGGCGGCCATCATTGCAGGCGCATTTCTGGGCGGCGGCGGAGACCTCACCGCTGCGGTGGCCAGTTTTTCAGTGGCTACGGCGACATCCCTTTCCCTGAAGTACAGTCGGGAACAGGAAGAAGCGGCCGACCGGGCAGGGTTGTCCTATCTCGTTGCTGCCGGATACGACGGCAGAGCCATGCTGGATTTTTTGAAGATCATGCGGCGTTACGAATATTACTCCAACACCATTCCTTCCTATTTTCTCACCCATCCGGGAACCGATGAAAGAATACATTATATCGACGCCCTGCTTCAAACCACATACAAAGGATGCGGCGCGAACCACATCCTTGGAAATTTGAAGCGGGTACAGGTTATCCTGCTCCTCAGCGCAAAGGTTCCGGATGCCGGTCTTTCCTATTTCCGGAAGGAACTGAACGGGCATCCGGAAGATCCGGATCTCCTCTACGGTTTGGCCGTATCCGAGGACAGGCTGGGGATGACCCCCGCGGCTCTCGGGCATTTCCAAAAGGCTCTTCGCCTTTCACCGGACGATCCGGATATTCTCCGCGATCTGGGGATTGCCTTATTCAAGATCGGACAATTTGATGATGCCGCTCAGCATCTCCGCCGTGCAACCAAACTCCGGGAAAACGACGTGGATGCAAATCTACATTTTGGGAAAACCCTTGAGGCTTTAGGCGATCTTTCCGGAGCGCTCCATCTGTATAAAAAAATGGAGGCAAAACGTCCGGATGATCCGGAAATCTTCTACCGTCTGGCGATGGCTTACGGAAAGACGGGCCAGACAGGAGATTCGCACTACTACTTCGGCCGTTACTTCAAGAAAAAGGGGAAAGCGGACAGTGCCCTCTTTCACCTGAAGGCCGCCCTGAATGATTTTTCTACGGACCACCCGAAACGGATCGAGATCAAAAAGGAAATCGATTCACTCCCGCACTGATCTTCGCCGCCGGCACTTCCTCTCGAAAAATTACCGGTTAATTTCCGGGCCGGCGGAATCGATCTGCTGGGGACTCATTTCACGACGGGCGTAGCTGAGGTGGATACGTTCCTTCTGAAAAAGGGCATAAAGGTCCGGATCGATGTGTCCGTCTTTGACCATCATCTCCAAGGTGCGCATAATGTCGGAAAGGGTTTTCATTTTCCCGTAAGGCCTGTCCTTGGCCGTCAGGGCTTCGAATACGTCCGCCAGGGCCAGGATTCGAGACTGAAGGGGAAGCTGTGCGGCGCTGAGGCCTCTCGGATAGCCTTTCCCGTCGAGTGTTTCATGATGGGCGGCCGCGTAGTCGGGCACATGTCTGAGCTTCTTGGGGAACGGCAATTGAGAGAGTATCTTGTAGGTCATCGTGGCGTGATTGCGGATAACCTCCTTTTCCCTCGCGGTCAGTGTTCCCTGGCGGATGTTCAAGTTTTCCACCTCGTCGGGTGAAAGAAGGGGCTCCCTTTTCCCATGGATCTCACAGGTTTTCGCGGCGATCGCCCGGACCCTGCCCATCAACTCATCCGACATCCATTCACTTCCTTTGTTGACATCCGATAAAAAGAGGAATTCCTCCCGAAGGGTATTTCCCATCCCATCATTCTGTTCCGTCTGCGCCGGTCCCGGAATCGCCTCCTGTTTCGATCTCTGCAGCTTGGCTTGCAATCCGTACAATTCGAAACGGATCCTCAGGAGTTCAATCCGGTCAAAAATGGTTTCCAGCTTCGTTGCCTTGTCAACGACAAACTCGGGAGTCGTGACCTTCCCCAAGTCGTGGAGCCAGGCCGCGGTCTGCAATTCCTTCAACTGATCATCCGAAAATCGGACATCCGCATAGGGACCGTCCTTCGTATCATTGATTTTCCGTGCTATTTCCATGGACAGCTCGGCCACGCGCCGGACATGTCCTCCGGTATAGGGTGACTTTTCATCAATGGCGGTTGCGATGGCGCGGATGAAGGAGTCCATTAGAACTTCGAGATCATGAATGAGGCGGTTGTTGGAAAGGGCGACTGCCGCCTGGGAGGCGAGGGATTCCGTCATTTCCTGACATTCGGGAGAGAAGGAAATAACATCGCCGCTATCTTCATTTCGGGCATTCAGCAACTGCAGAACGCCGATGATATCATTTTCATGGTTTTTCATGGGAACGACGAGCATCGATTTCGATCGGTACCCCGTCTGGGCGTCGAATTTTCTTGTCCCCTGGAAGTCAAAACCCTCAGCGTCATAGACATCGGAAATATTGACGGTATGCCCGGTCAACGCGACATGCGCGGATACATTTTCGTGGTTAGGCGATCCATCGGGATTCAGCAGCCGGACCGGCTTCCAGGTGATCTTTCCCCCGGTCCCTCCCATGCGAATATGAAGGGTCTCCGTCTGCACAATGGCAAATTGCAGTGCGGTTTCATCGTCGGACATGATGTAGAGCGTCCCGCCGTCGGCGCCCGTGAATTCCCGTGCCTCCTCAACGATCATTTCGAACAGACGCTCGATATTCCGTTCTGCCGAAAGCGCCGTACCGATCCTCGTCAACCTTCGGATCTGCTTGATCAGGTTTTCGTTGAATTCTCTGTTCACGGGATTAGTATACTGCTATCGGTATTTTTCGTCAACGTAGGACAATGCGCAGATGTTTGCCTGTCAGGTATTTTTGAACGGCGGAAACATCCTCAGGTGTGTATGATTTTTCGGCAAGAAATTCGCGGCACAGGGTTTTCCCCGGAACGAAAGTTTGCAGAACATACCGTTGCGCCCTGTTCAGCAATTTTGCGGTTGCGATCAGGTCTCTGCGATCAAGCTGCGAACGCACGACGGTTGTCCGGAATTCATGTTGAATTCCTGAAGCCGTAATGAGTTCAATGCTTTTCAGGATCTGTGCGGTATTGACTTTGACCTTTGCAATCCGTTCATATTTCCGGAGAGGCCCCTTGACGTCCATCGCGATGTAGTCGATCAGATGACCGTGGATCAGCCTCTGCAGAACATCGGGATTCGATCCGTTGGTATCGATCTTGGTGAGATAGCCCATGCCTTTGAGCGCTTGAAGAAATCGATCGAGATCCGGCTGCAGGGTCGGTTCGCCGCCGGTCACGGTGACGGCGTCCAGTTTGCCCCGTCTGTTTTCCAAAAAAGAGATCACGTCTTCCTCGGGCAGCATCGGCCCGTATTGCTCGGGGTCGACCAGTTCCGGGTTATGACAGTATGGGCAACGGAAGTTGCATCCCTGGGTAAAGACGATGGCACTGATCTGACCCGAATAATCGATCAGCGAGATTTTTTGCAGCCCACCGATTTTCATCTTTTAGAATCTGTATTCCTTTCTGAGACTGAACTCCGCCTGCTTTCCCTTGTTCCATTGCTTGACCGGTCTGAGATATCCGACCACCCGGGAGTAGACCTCGCAGTCCTCTTCACAGGCGGGGCAGTTGGCCACCTCTCCGTTCAGATATCCGTGTGAGGGGCAGATGCTGAAAGTGGGGGTAAAGGTCAGATAGGGGAGATGATAATTGGTGCAGATCTTCTTGATCAGGGTTTTCACGGCCCGGGGGTC
>JAFGRP010000185.1 GCA_016935075.1 Deltaproteobacteria bacterium
AGTCAGCGAAAAGGATTCTCCTGAACCTGTCCGGGCTTAGGGATATGGATGTGGAAGGGGCGGGATTGTTACTCGTAAACGCATCACGGGCCAACCGGAAACAGATCGCCGTGTCAGCCTGCGGACTCCCCGGCCCTTATCGGGATGTCTTTCATCTCACGGGCCTCGATCGCCTCATGGCGCTTTACGACGATGAACAAGACGCCCTGTGCTGTCGGCGATTTCTGGAAAAAAGCGGCCTTTCAGTCAGTCCCTTGCCCGGCGACCCGTCGCCGCCTCCTCCCGGATGGGCGAAGTCCGTTGATCGTCTGTCCCTGGCAGGCATCCCCGCAGGGGCGATGCATATGAATGTTGATGACCGGCGAATATCCAGCCCTGTTCAGGGCTTCGGCCGGCTTTGGGAAAAAAGATACCGTCTTTGCCTGCACGATACGGATCTGGATCCCCGGCAGATCGTATCCCTCTGGCGATCTGAATTCCCCGACTTCTGGCCGAAAGGCAATCACCTGTTTCCTTCCGGGAATGCGTCCATCGCCCCGGGGACAACGGCACTGCTCAATTTGTCCCTTCCCGGAGGCTTGGTCCTGGCCACAGGCGTCTTGGTCATCCATGCCGACGACACGTCCTTCAGCTTCATGACCGCAGAGGGACATATGCTTTCGGGCTGGATCACCTTCAGCAGCCGGCGTGACAATCAGTCCACCTTCATTGAGGTCCATCCCCTTTTCAGGGCCAGCGATCCCCTCATGGAGATGGGCTTTCGTTTGGGTGCGGCGGCGCAGGAGGACCGGTTCTGGCATGAAACCCTCGGCAACCTGGCCCGCCGTCTGGGAACCCACGGTGACGTTGCGCAGCAGAATATTCTCGTGGATCCCCATATCCAGTGGAACAGGTTCGCCAATATTCGGCATAGCGCGGCAATCGGTTCTGCTGTCTATATGCCCGTTTACCTGCTGAAAAAATGTTTGCTTATGAAAAAAGACCCGAGTCGGAACGTGAAACTTTGAAGCCAAGGCGAGAGGATTACGATGCTGTGATTGTGGGTTCCGGGCCGAACGGTCTGGCGGCGGCGATCACCCTTAGGCGCCGGTTCACGTCGGTCCTGCTTGTGGAGGCCGCCGAGACCATCGGCGGCGGTGTGCGCTCCAAGGCATTGACCCTTCCCGGTTTTGTTCATGATGTCTGTTCCGCAGTTCAGCCCCTCTCCCTTGCATCGCCCTTTTTTCAGCAGCTTGATCTGCCCCGGTACGGTCTGGAATGGATACAGCCGGAGGTCCCCCTGGCCCATCCCTTCGAGGACGGATCGGCCCTTTTCCTCCACCGTTCACTGGAAATCACGGCCGATGCCATGGGTAAAGACAGCAAGGCGTACAAAAGGCTTTTACAGCCCTTTGTGGATCATGAAAAGCTGCTCCTTGCCGATATCCTGAAGCCTCTCCACTTTCCGGATCATCCCTTCTTGATGGCCCGCTTTGCTTTCCATGGCCTGCGTTCCCTCAGGAGCCTCGTGGAAACCCAATTTCAAAGCGACCGGACGCACGCCCTCTTCGCCGGCCTGGCCGCCCACGCCATGATCCCCCTCGAAAAGCCGGCAACAGCGGCTTTCGGCATCGTTATGGCCACCCTGGCGCATACCGTGGGCTGGCCCATCATTAAAGGCGGTTCCCAGAAACTGGCCGACGCGCTGGCGGATTGCTTCCAGAGCAGCGGCGGCGAGATCATCACCTCTCACCCCATCACCGCTGCATCCGATTTGCCGAAGGCCGCTGTCTATTTCTTTGATGTGACCCCCCGCCAACTGGTCAATATCAAAGGTCTTGGCCTCACCGACGGTTACTGTAAAAGGCTCGCCCGGTTCCGATACGGACCGGGTGTCTGTAAAATGGATTGGGCCCTCAAAGAGCCGATCCCCTGGAAAGCCGATGTCTGCAGGAAGGCCGGCACGGTGCACCTGGGCGGTTCCCTTGAGGAGATCGCCGTCTCGATCCGTGATGTCAGTGCGGGAAACGTGTCACCCGCTCCCTATATCATCCTTGCCCAGCAGAGTCTTTTCGATCCCTCCCGTGCGCCTGCCGGCGGACATACGGCATGGGCCTATTGCCATGTCCCCCAGGGATCGGCCGCGGATATGTCGGCGCTCATTGAAAAAAAGATCGAACGATATGCACCGGGATTCCGGGAAGTGATCCTGGCCAAAAGCGTCCTTTCTGCGGCAGCCATGGAACAATACAACGCAAACTATGTGGGGGGTGATATCAACGGCGGCCTCCAGGATCTGTCTCAGCTTTATGCCCGGCCCATTGCTTCCCTGAACCCGTATCGGACATCGGCAAAAAATATCTATATTTGCTCTTCCTCCACCCCACCCGGGGGCGGCGTTCATGGTCTGTGCGGCTACCATGCGGCACAATCAGCCTGTATATGAATACGGAACAGATCTCGTCCGGCTTTTATCCATGGCGAATGATCGCAAATGTGAAGCACCCTCAATTAGGACAAACCATGATTGAATATGATGTGGCTATCGTAGGTGCGGGTCCGGCGGGGTGTGCGGCTGCCCGAGAATGCACCCGAAAGGGATTGACGACAGTCATTGTGGAGAAGAAAAAGATTCCTCGCCACAAGGCCTGCTCGGGGATCCTCGTGCCGGCTTCAATCAATGCACTGTCGGAACATTTTGGAGAGGTGCCGCAAGACCTCCTGGCCGTCCCTTCTCACGTCAATGCCATGCGGATGCATTTTCCGGGCGGCCATGTGGTGGATATACCGATCCATGGACGGATGATCCGGCGGGATCGCCTCGATGCATGGCTGTGCAAGGCTTCACAGGCAGTGGTTCTTGATGAAACAAAAATCCAATCCTTTTCAGAGCGCAGCGATGGCGTTGATCTCCTCTGCATCAAATCGAATGGAGAGGCTCTTGAGGTTCGCAGTCAAATCGTGATTGCCGCCGACGGCGGTGCGTCACGCCTAGTGAAGCAAATTGATCCGCCATTAACGGCAAAATTGACCTGGTATGTTGCCCTGCAGGAGACCTACGATTGCAGGTGTCATCTTGAGCCGGGTTTCTTTCATTTTTTCGCTTTTCCCGAAATTTCGTTATATCCTTCCGCATATGTCAAAGACAACCTGCTGGTGATGGAAGTCGTTGTCAGGCTGAAAGACAAGGCCACCCTGGCCATGGCCAGATTGAAGGAGCATCTGTGGAAGCGAATCGGTATTGAACAAGCGCATTTGGTCAGGCGGCTCGGATGCCGGGTGACTTATGCAGCGCCAAGAGGATTGTTTTGTTTCGGCACAGAGCAGATCCTGGTTTCCGGAGAGGCAAGCGGCCTGCTGAATCTTTTCGGCGAAGGTATTTCATCTGCCCTGGCATCAGGAAGGATAGCGGGGAACGTTTCGTTCAACAGCATTCGGAAAGGGGTGTCACCGGGGCGGCTTTATCGAAAAGAAATTGAGGCGGAAAAAAGAAGGACCATCGGCACGTTCAATTACAAAACGCTTCTATTCCGAGAGGGCAATGCCTTCAACTTCAAAAAGGGATTACAGGCAATGGCCTGGAAAGAACGCCTCATATTCTCTCAGGATCTTTTGAAGTGGCTTCTGACGGTAAAGGGATAAAAGCCTTTTAGAACTTTGGATCTCTACTGTCGATAGGCAAAAGCTGGCCGATGTCCATGACGATCACCCGGGCCGGATCGGTGTTGGTGGATTGCGCGGCCTTGGACAACGCTGAAGGAGCCTGCCCGACCGGTTCGTCTCCCAGCTGGAAGGTTCCCCATTGGGTCGGGATAAAGTACCGGGCTCCCAGGTCGCGGAAGGCGTCGAGGGCCTCCCGGGCGTCCATATGGGCATAATGCATGAACCAGCGCGGGTCATATGCGGTGACGGGCAACAGGGCGTAATCGATGCCGGGATAGCGGCGTCCGATCTCCCGGTAGCCGATAAAGTAGCCGCTGTCTCCTCCATAATAGAT
>JAFGRP010000186.1 GCA_016935075.1 Deltaproteobacteria bacterium
ACCCTGAACCCTCACGGGAGGAGGGAGATCACCATATCGCAGGCGTTCGTGAGCCACGGCTCCATAGGCTACCTGATCCTCAACTCGAACATAAGCACCGTCAAAGGGTACACCAAATTCTACCAGCAGGGGCAGTACAGAGCGGCCATTCCCGCGGTAAGCAACATCAACACCTCAGACCTGTACGTATCCCACATCGCCTCGGACGCCGACTGGTGGACCGGGCTCAGCCTGCTGAACACCACGGCGGCAACGAAGGTTCTGACAATCGCCTTCAGCAACGGCCAGAACAGGCAGATCACCCTCAATGCCAACGAGCACAGGGCGTTGGACATCGCAAGCCTGTTCAACGACCAGCCGCAGCCAGACATCCAATCGGCGGTGATCTCCAATGCGGGTGGCATCATCGGGCTGGAGCTGTTCGGCAGCCGCGGATGGGGCACCCAGCTGGAGGGGATTCTGCTTACAGACAAAACCGCCTCGACCCTGTACTATCCTCATGTGGCCGGTGGGGACTGGTGGACCGGCATCGTGGCCTACAACCCTTCTGCTTCGGCATGCACGATCATCATCATGCCCTATACCGTTGACGGTAGCCCTCTGACACCCGCAACGCCTCCTCCCATTGCGGGGAAGGGGAAATACATCGGCGCGGTCTCTACGCTCGGGCTTCCCGATCAGACGGCTTGGTTCAGGATCGATTCCACGAGTCCCCTTTCCGAGTTCGAGCTTTTCGGCACGACCGACGGCCGGCAGTTGGCGGCCTATACGGGAAACGGCGCGACCGGTTCAAAATCAGGTGTCTTTGCCAAAATCGAGAAGAGCGGCTGGACGGGCATTGCCTTCGTCAACACCGAGGCCAATTCAGCAACCGTGACCCTGACCGCGTATAACGACAATGGCGATGTGATGGGCACCCAGGTTCTTCCCCCCATTAACGGCCATGCTAAAATAGTCAATAACCCGGAGGTGATCTTTACGCAGGACATCAGTGCTGCCACCTATATTACCTATACATCGGACCGGAATGTTATGGGCTTCCAGCTCAACGGCAGCGCGGACGGGACCATGCTCGACGGGTTGCCGAGCCTTGCTGGGTCTTAAACACGAGTGACATGAATTGATCTAATGGAAAAGACTATATATTAAAAGGAGGGTGTTATGTCTCTATCTAAGAGGATTACGGAACGAATTGTCCAGCAAGTAAAGAGATATCAAGGAATCCTGGCAGACGCAAAGAATCGGGACATTAGCGAATCAGACACGGTTATGATCATAGCTAATATGCTTGCTGATGTTCTTGGGTATAAAAAGTTTATTGAGATAACAACTGAATATTCTATAAGAGGCACTTATGTCGATCTCGCGGTTAAGGTTGGAAACGAAGTTCGCTTTTTGGTAGAAGCAAAAGCAATTGGATCCCCCCTTAAAGATGCGCATGTCAAACAAGCCATTGATTATGGCGCAAATCAAGGCATTGAATGGATCATCCTTTCAAACGGGGCAATCTGGCAAGTTTATAAGATTCATTTCAAGCAACCCATTGAAAAGACTCTTATCTATGAAGTCGATCTTTTGAATATCAATCCCAAAAACCAACAACTTATTGAATGCTTTGGAAATCTCAGCCGCGAAGGTTTTACTCAATCCTCAATGGCTGCATTTTGCCAGCAAAAACAGATCACAAGTAAATTTTCAATCGCGGCGATTCTAATGAGCCCTCCAATGTTGATGGCTTTGCGTAGAGAAATTAGACGAATTACCCCAGGTGTAAAAGTCGACGAGGAATTACTCAAAACAACCCTCCAATATGATGTACTGAAAAGGGAAGTTGTTGATAGTGATGATGCTAAACAGGTATCCGAGTTATTTAAAAAAGCCTCGCGTTGCATAACTAAAGCAAAGGCGAAGGATATGTCCGAACCGAAGAAAGCTGCAATTATTCCCTTACCACCAATGGTCCCACCGCCAGTTGAAAAATCATTAGAAAATCTCTCAGAGGTACCTGGGGAAGGCGGTAAACCACCTAATTCTCATCTGGCTAAGTAAATAAAATTGCATAATCAAATTTCATTTGAATTCGGGTCGAAAAATTAAACCTGTAAAGCAATCGTAAACCATCGTGGAAGTCCCTTATCACAATTTCCGGTACTTAGTTATCACCCCCCTCCACATATCAGCGGAGCTGATGAAGATATGCTTTGAATGCATCGGTAATTTTGGCAAGAGGGATTGTCGGCATGAAGGGGGAGGGTGAAAATTTCGCACCGGCAGAAAAATGTTTCAAGATGAGAAATATGAAACAAAATTTATTTCATGAAATATATCGTGAAATGTTTTCTGTCAGCCCTCTGTAAACAATACTCCAGGTTATCCAAGAGATAGCTTCATTTGAAACCATTGGCACGCTGATTGCTAATTTCTCATAATAGAGCGTGGGTAAATTAAAGATGCTTCTTCATATATCGGATAAGAATCGATGGAAAGGAGATAGTGACGTCCGTGAATCTCTACGAATATCAAGTCAAGAAAATATTTGCGGAGTTTGAAGTTCCCACCCCGAAAGGTTACCTGGTTTTGGATGAGAAACAATTGGATGCAGCTTATAAAGAACTGGGTGCTGAAAAATGGGGCATAATAAAGGCCCAGGTTCCCGTTGGGGGCAGGGGTAAGGCCGGCGGCATCAAAGTTGTTGATTCAATGGATCAGGCGAAAGTTGCGTTTCGATCCATTATGGGAATGGAAATCAAAGGATTAAAGGTCGAAAAGATTTTGGTGGAAGAAAAAATTCGGATTCAAGACGAATATTTTTTGAGTTTCACCATAGACCCGGATGCAGAACTCCCCGTACTTTTAATCAGCCCGAAAGGTGGAATGGATATCGAGGAAGTGGCGAGAGATTACCCTGAGGCATTGGGCAAATATATTATTGAGCCGCAAAGTGGACTGCCTTCCTATGCAATCATCGCAATGCTGGAAAAGCTGGGTTTCCGGAAAGATGTATGGCATCAGATCATCAATGTCACCCGTAAACTCTACAGGGTCTTCCGACAAAGGGAAGCCACGTTGGTGGAAATCAATCCCCTGGTGCTAACCAAAGAACTTGAACTGATAGCCGCAGATGGAAAGTTAAGCAGTGATGATAATGCCTTGTTTCGCCAACCAGAAATAGAGAAGTTACAGGGTGAATTTAAAGATATGGTTTTGAAACGGAAAGGGGTCGATTATGTAGATCTGGGAGACGGTGAGGTTGGTTTGCTTTGTGCCGGCGCCGGTATGACCATGTTGACGATGGATTTGGTTCAGCAATTGGGGGCGAAGGCGCAGTGTTTCATTGATATGAGCCACGGTATTAACCCGGAAAGTTTTAAGACCGCGCTGGAAGTTTTATATACCACTCCATCGGTTAAATGTATTCTGTGCAACATGTTTGGTGGGTTGACCCGCATGAATGAGGTTGCAACATCCCTTCTCCAGGCCATGAACGCTCTGGGAGGTAAATCTCCGAAGCCGATGGTTATGCGTATTCAAGGGACCAATGCAGAGGAGGGCAGGAAAATTTTAAAAGATGCAGGGTATGAGGCGTACTCGGAATTGGAAGATACATTACAGTATCTGAAAAAACTGCTGGAGGCGAACAGATGAGCATCCTGGTCGATAAAAGTACACGTGTGGCAGTTCAGGGCATAACCGGCAAGCAGGGATCATTTCATACGAGGTTGATGATCGAGGAAGGGACCAACATCGTAGCCGGTGTTGTTCCGGGAAAAGGGGGACAAAATTTCAACGGGATTCCTATCTATGACACAATTCTTGAAGCAAGAATATATCAGAATGTGGAGGCTTGTATCGGTTTTGTTCCACCGCGTGGGGCCGCACAGAGCATATTGGACGCGGTGGACGCCGGCATCGAGGTAATTGTCAATATCGCGGACGGCGTTCCAATAAGTGACATGATGGATATCAAAATAAAACTTAAAGACAGCCATTCCTGGTTGATCGGTCCTAATACTCCGGGCATGATAACGCCAAGGCAATGTAAATTGGGCATAATGCCTTCTCGGGCTTACAAGCCGGGCTCGATAGGGGTGATGAGCAGAAGCGGATCCCTTTCCTATGAAACGTGTGATGAATTGAGTAAGGCCGGTCTTGGAGAGAGTACGGTGGTCGGCATCGGTGGAGACAGAATGCCCGGGACGAGTTTTCATGCACTGATTCAACTTTTTGAAAACGATCCTGAAACAAAGGGTATTGTCATTCTTGGAGAAATAGGCGGTGTTGCGGAAGAAAAAGCCGCTTCCGTCATTCAAAAAATAGGCACCAAGCCTGTTGTTGCTCTTATGGGAGGGAAAACTGCTCCGCCGGGGAAAGCCATGGGGCATGCCGGGGCTATTATTACGCAGGGGAAAGGGACCTTTGAATCAAAGAGTGAGGCTTTTCGCGCCGCAGGTGTCCCGGTTGTGCACACGCCGAAAGATGTCGTCAAGACACTTCTCGATCGCCTATAGAGCGGTTGTCATATAATGCCTTTAAAGGCAAAATATCGCGAAGGGGGAAATAATATGGCTTTAATAAAGTATGAAAAGCGGGATAAAATCGCATACATTTCTTATAACCGTCCCGAAAAAATGAATTCCCTGAGTCCCGAAATGCTGAACGAGTTGGCTGAGGTATGGCTGGAATTTAGAGAAGATAACGATTTATGGGTGGCGATATTGAGCGGCGAGGGCAAAGCATTTTGTACCGGTGCGGATTTTGCGGGATTTGGGGCATTTGATTCATATCCACTCCTGAAGGATCCGATGCCCTCTACGCCTGTAAATACGTCGCCGGCAGTGCTTGCAAGTCCCAACCGCTACGGCATCACAAAACCGATTGTCGGCGCCATACACGGATATGCATTGGGGGGGGGAATGTGGTTGGCCCTGGAGACAGACATCAGGATTGCATCTGCAGACACCGTTTTCGGAATGCCCGAACCCAAATTCGGCAACGCGATCAAAGTAGCCATTCCGTTTTTGTATCACCTGCCCCCGGCAATCGCTCATGAACTTCTTTATCTGGGCGACCGCATGAGTGCACAAAGGGCTTATGAGGTGGGTTTAATCAATAGGGTTGCAGCCAACCGCGATGAAGCCATGTCCGTCGCAAAAGAGATTGCAGACAAATTATGCGAGAACGGTCCCCTTGCCGTGCGCGCCATGAAGGAATCCATTATGAGATGGAGAAACTGGATCTTTCAAGGTCAGTATACTTTCATGGAATATATCTGCGGCCCATCGTGGAAGAGTAAGGATTTTGAAGAGGGGCGACAAGCCTTTTTGGAAAAGAGAAAACCGGTGTGGAGAGCGGAGTAGTCACGTGCCGGTTCATAGACATTAATAAAGAAAATAGTTCATTAAGGAGGCAAAAATGGGTAATGAATCGTTGGTTGGGCCGGATGCCAAAAAGATGATTGGCGCTGAAACCCCGTTGGGCGGACCGCTCGAAATAGAAAAGGGGGCGGTACTGAAATATCTCAAAGCTATCGGGGAAACATCCCCTCTCCTTACGGATGAGGAATATGCCAGAAAGAGCAGGCACGGAAAGCTTCAGGTACCCATTGCTGCATTCGTGGACTACAGCGTGCCTTCGGGTGACGAGAGAGAAATAACATGGACGATCCCGGTTCCCGCAACAAAACGGGTGAGAGGCAAAGATGAAATCGAATCGCTCCATCCCATTTATGTAGGCGATACCATCAGAGCGAAAACAAAAGTGATTGATGTTTATGAAAAACAAGGGAAAGAAGAAACCCTGGTTTTTGTTGTTGCCGAAACCCAGTACATCAACCAGCACAATTCCGTAGTCATGAAGCATCGAATTACAAGCATACGGCGAAAATGACGGAGGAGCATGCAATATGAGCACATCACAAGTACACTATGAAGATGTCATAGAAGGAATGGAGCTTCCGGGAATCAGTTATGGCCCTGTTACAACGGAAATGATGGTGCGGTTCATGGCTGCCCGCAATAATTATCATCCGATCCATTATGATAAAGATTTTGCGAGAGCAGAGGGGCACCCGGATGTATTGGTGGAAGGACCGATGAAATTCGCCCTTTTTGAAAGGCTGATCAGAGATTGGATGGGCGAAGAAGGCACTCTAAGAAAAATCAGTGCCACCTATAGAGGGATCGATATTCCGGGGAATACCTTATTGATCAAGGGTAAGGTCATATCGAAAGGCATCGAAGGGGATCAGGGCAGTATTCATTGCGAATTATGGGCGGAAAACCAGACGGGGGCAATGACCACAAAGGGCAATGCCGTGGTGATGCTGCCGTTTAAATCGAAGGATGCAACATAAAAAGAGTGGAACAGCGTCGGGGAAAGATAGAAAAAACGTAGAGGATTGGTATTAGAAAGTTCATTGACATCTCAGATGAAGAAAGGCATTTTAAAGAAAAGGGAATTTGGTACAATTCAAAATATTTAGCGGTCAAAATCTTTTTGACACATAAAATTCCCTAATCATACGCTATTCCTGCAAAGAAGGTTTTACAATGAGCACTCCGACGGAAATCATGGTCTTTGGACCGGGCGGATCAAGGTCCGCACTTCTCGCTGCCGCGAAATCCTTTGAGCGCGAAACCGGCAACAAGGTGAAATTCACGTTTGGAACGGGCGGAGGAATCCAGAAGCAGGTGGCTGCTGGGGGGCTGGCCGATGTGACGGTGCTTCCATCTTCGGCCATCGACGAACTCGAATTAAAAGGGCTCACTGTGCAAGGCACGCGCGTTGAGGTCGGCCGCATCGGCGTGGGCGTTGGGATCAGGGCAGGAACACCGCGGCCGAAAATCGCCACGACGGAAGAATTCAAACGCTCGCTGCTCGCCGCCAACTCCATTACTTACGCTGATCCCGCCCATGGTGGCACGTCAGGCACGTACTTCGCGACCGTCGTGCTCGGACGTCTCGGCATCGGGGAACAACTAAAGGCAAAGACTGCCCTCACGGCCTTCGGCGGAGATGCCGTCCGGCGCGTGGCAAGCGGCGAATCCGAAATGGTAATCGTCCAGGCAAGCGAGATTACAGCCGTCCCGGGTACGGAGCTTGTCGGACCTTTACCGGCCGAATTCCGGAAAGATTTTCCCTATGCGGCGGTCGTCCTGAAAGCCAGCAAGTTTCCCAACGTTGCTGAGTCTTTTGTACAGTTCCTGATATCACGGTTGGGACAGGCGGCTTTTCGCGCAGCCGGTTTTACGGCCTTCCGAATTGCCGCAATGAATTCGAACGCGATTCGAACAATGGGTGGATAAGGCATCGATTTGGATGGCAGCGATAGAAACAGTCCGAAACAAAACAATATGAAAGGAGAGAAAAATGAAAAAATTATTGTTCCTGACGTTGTTTATTCTGACAATTATGGTCACCATGGTAACCATTCATGGTGAGAGCTCTGCTAAAGAGGTGATTACGTTAAAAGTGACCCATCAGTGGCCGCAGAATCCGGAGGATCCCCTGATAGCTACTGCGCTGAAGTTTACAGATGCGATAACAAAAAGGACAAATGGAGAAGTGCAGTTTCAATTTTATCCTGCACAGTCACTCGTGAAGGCCGGGTCGGCATTTCAGTCCATGCAAAAAGGCGTTGTCGATATGAGCATCTTGCCTTACATTTATGCATCCGGGGTCGTCCCGCAGCTCAACTTTTCTCAATTTGTCTGCGGCTTCGATAGCCACGATTCATATTTTGCATGGAGAAAGACCAAAGGGTACGATTTCCTGGAAAAAAAGGTGAATGAAGCGGGGGTGAAATCCTTGGTTTGGTTGCACTATTCGGTAGGATTGGCCAGCAAGGGGAAATATATTGCAACCCCGGCCGACGCCAAGGGCATTCTTGGCAGAGCGAACGGCGTATATCCGGAACTCCTCTTTACCAATGCCGGGGCAGGAATAACTCCCATGGTATCGTCGGAGATATATACGGCTGCCCAAAGAGGGATGATTCAAGCGATGGTAACGTCTTCTTCGTCGATGGCGGGGTACAAGCTATTCGAAGTGTTTGATCATTACCTATCACCCCTGGGACCTTGTATAGACTACGGAATGGAGCCAATATGCATCAGTATGAAGACATGGAACAACAAGTTAAATGATGCACAAAGAAAGGCATTTATCGATGAGATCAACGAAGCGGAAGAATTTGGACTGGCAAGACTCAAAGAATACGATAAAAAGGTAACAAAAATGTTCCGGGATGCAGGGTGTAAGGTACGGGAAATGACAAAAGAGGAATTTGCACAATGGAAAAAACTGGCGAAAGACAAGGTGTGGCCGGAAATGATTAAAAAAGTCCCCGATGCGGAATTCTTCTTTAAAACACTTCCCCAAGATTAGACAGAGGAACCCGTTAAGCAATTCCCCGGCCAGTCCCCGGGGAATTGCTTACAAAGCCAGACGTCTCCAGAAGGTAAGATTGATTTCAGTTACGGAATACAACCACTCGACATTTATGAAAAAGAACGAGTATACTGTTGTGCAACTCCTGAAATAGTTTGAAGAAACCGTTGACGGAGGGAGATTGAAAGTTCAACTGAGATGGGATGAAAAGGAGAGCGGTATGTCGACGCATAGTCCATTCATAAAAGCATGCACAATCGTTGGATCCATCAGTGTCAGGTTGGGGGATGTCAGCGGGATTCTTTTGATGTTCATTGCTCTGAGCACGAGCTGGGATGTATTCATGAGATATGTGTTTAATAAACCGTCTATCTGGGTGGTTGAGTCTTCTCAATACATGCTGGCCGCTATCGCTTTTTTAGGCGCCTGTTACACGCTTAAGCTAAGAAGACACCTCTCTGTTGATATACTCGTCGTACGTATCCCTCGTATTATGAGGGGGTATTTAGAGCTCGCAACGGGAGCCCTTTCCTTTTTGTGCTATGTGATACTGGCTATTCTCTCGTTCGAGATATGGTACGAGGCTATTCTATCCGGAGAGATAACCTGGACAACTTTGAGATTACCCTTCGGATTTCTTTATTCTTACTTTTTTGTAGGTATGTTGATCCTTGCTTTACAGTCTCTGTGCAACATTATTGAGGATATTACTCAAACGACCAGGAAAGCCGAGAACTTGATACAAAGATAAACATCCTGACGTCGTTGAAAGAGGTGCTTGTATGGATCCGATGGTGTTTGGTGCAATATTATTATTCCTCATGCTTTTCCTGCTGTTGCTGGGAGTGCCCATCGCCGTTTCGATGATAGCAGTAGCGCTTGGGGGAATCTACTTTTTGCAGGGATCTGATGGGCTGAATGCGGTGTCTTTACAAATATGGGAAGCGATAACGCCCTTTATATTAACGTGCGTGCCTCTGTACCTGCTCCTCGGTACTATTTTCACAAATAGCGGTCTTGCAGAAACTTTGTATGATGGGATTTACAAATGGAGTTCCCGGCTGCCCGGAAGTTTGGCTATCGCAACAACTCTATCTTGTGGAATATTTGCGGCTATCTCAGGTTCCAGCGTAGCTACAGCTGCTATTTTTTCAAAAGTCTCCGTACCGTCGATGCTCAAAAAAGGATATCCGACCGATATTACATCGGCAACCGTTGCAGCCGGAGGCACTTTAGGCATTCTGATACCTCCAAGCATTCCGTTCATTTTGTATGGTGTCATCGCGGAAGAGTCCGTCGGAAAATTATTCATTGCAGGTGTTATTCCCGGAATGATGGTGATGATTATATTTATACTTTACCAGGTTTGGACGTTTCATAGAAACATGGAACGTGAAGAATCAGAAAGATTTTCTTTTACCGATAAACTAAAATCAATTAAGGGGATCATCCCCTTCGCCTCGATTATGTTAATTATCATTGGTACTATTTATGGAGGCGTCGCAACCCCAACGGAAGCGGCGGCGGTCAGTGTCGTGGCTAGTTTAATCATGGCAATGTTAATATACCGTACCCTTAATCTTAAGGGTATGTGGGTGTCAGTGAAAGAAGCAGTTGCATCCAGCGCGATGATCTTGATGATCATTATTGGTGCGATGCTCTTTGGCTATCTTTTAACGTTGGCGAATATACCACAAACGATCACTGAAAATGTCATGAAACTGAATATGTCAAAATGGTTAATACTCATCGCCATTAATATTCTTCTTGTTTTCTTGGGAATGTTCCTTGAAGTAGTGTCCATTATCGTAATCACTGTTCCGATAATTGCCCCTATTATAAAATCGTTAGGATGGGATCTTATTTGGTTCGGTGTAATCCTCGTAATTAATATGGAGATGGCGCTGATCACCCCTCCCGTTGGTCTCAACCTCTATGTACTCAAGGATGCTTTTCCAGATCTTCCATTTGAGACCATCGTCAAGGGTGTTTACCCATATATCATCTTTCTTGCCGCATCACTTGCCATTCTTGCAATTTATCCGCAGATGGCTTTATGGTTACCATCAAGAATGATGTAGCAACTCCGGCAATGGCCACGATACGGATTTCGTGCGGGAATCCGGGACAGTGCTCGCTCCGGACGTAAGTATTCCTTGGCTGCGTCATGTTTGATCGATATTCGCAAGTCTAAAAGACAATGCAAAAAGGGTCATCACCTGGATAGATCATACTTCCTTAATTTCCTCCATAATGTCGCACGACTGACACCCATTGTTTGAGCTATTTGTCCGATCTTCATATCCTTTTTCGCCAATAATTCTCTTAAGGTACTGGCCTCAGTTTCATCAGTTTCCCTTGAAGCTTTCGTTTTTATCTTGACCGAGTTTTTTCTTTCCGACATTTTGTGCCAGGACTTGTTTTGCATATCGCCGGCTATGATTTGATTTAATGTAGCCTTTACGGAATCATGTGACAGCGAAATATCCCCTGATGTCAAAACAACCAACTGGGTCAGGAGGTTCGATAATTCTCGTATATTTCCCTTCCAAGGATATTCTTTCAAATTGCGAATGGCACGTAGATATTTTTCTTTGTCGGAACGCTTCACACGCAAGGTATTGAGCATATGTGAGGCTATAGGCAATACGTCTCCTATTCTGTCGCGTAAAGGAGGGATGGAGAGATGGAGCACACTCAAACGATAATATAAATCTTCGCGAAATCTACCATCGGAAACAATTGCAGATAAGTTCCTGTTGGTCGCTGAAATAATTCTTACATTAACCGGAATGACGCGAGTTCCGCCAACCTTAATGATCTCTTTTTGTTCTGTAACCCGTAACAGACGCCCCTGTAAATCGAAAGAAAGTTCTCCGATCTCATCCAGAAATATGGTGCCGTTGTGTACAATTTCGAAGTAACCCGGCTTCCCCCCCTTTTTTGCACCCGTAAAAGATCCCTCTTCATAGCCGAACAGCTCGGCCTCCAAAAGATTGGAAGGAATAGCGGCGCAATTTATAGCTATAAAAGGGTGTGTCCTTCGAGAGCTTTCATTAACGATACTATGCGCAAAAAGTTCTTTGCCCGTGCCGCTCTCACCGGTTATTAAAATGGTGAAATCCGTTTTTGCATATTTCCGGGCTTTCGTAATGGTTTCCGTAAGTGAGTCGCTCTTGCCGACGATATCACCGAATGTATAGTTTTTGGGAGTCAATCCTCTCGAGTGAATGGAAAGCCTTATATTCTCCTCCATCTTTTGAACTTTGCAGGCTTCATGTATTGAAGATACTCCTCCTAAATTTCTTTTATCAGATATAATGGGAACCGATCGAACAATCACATCCGTACCGTTGATATTCTCTATGAGTTGATGTTTTTTATTGTCAATCATTACTTGAGTAAGATTCGTTTTATCCAGGATAAAATCACGATGGGTGTCAGCGACATCGGTTCCGGCAAGATGGAATAAACGCTCGGCAGTTGAATTAAAAACGGTTATTTTTTTTCCACTATCAACTGCAACAATTCCATGCTCGATTTGATTGACGATTGTCAGTAACTCCATCCTTTTCTGTTTTTCATCAAACTTCGACCGGGCTACCTTATGAGCATTATCCAACGCATACTCAATCGATTCATCTGCCGACTCAAGCAGTACGGTTTTAAAGCCGAGTTCTTCGGCAACAGAGCATGATAATCCCCCGCCGACAACGATCCATTTATCTTTATCAAAATTTTTCAAGATCGCATGATATGCATCCTTTGTTGCAAAACGGATGTCCTGAATAGAAATACCCAGTGCCTTTCCTACCTTTGCGACGTTATGATGTCGACCCATGAAATTAGCCAATATGATATTCTTTTGTTGGGTCCCTGATTTCATTATGGCCGCGATAATGTCGAAGTTGCATACTTTAATGGGTATTGTGGGAATGTTCAGATGTTCCTTGATGAGAAATTCGGTACCTTCTCGTGCGACAATGACATCCACACCGTCACGTTCCATTGCCTTAGCTACTGCGATGGCTTGCTCGACAGCGGCATATTGTGCCTTTAAGCACATGCCCTTCTTTTTTGCTATCTTTAGGGCTTTTTCAGCGAGATTGGGATATGGTGCCACCAGTCCTATCTTTACATCGATCATAAAAAATCCTTTTACTGATTTTTCTTTCTTCAACCAAGCGCTATCCTCAGGATCACCATCTTCTTATCAAAAAAAGAGTTAATTGAAAGTACGGAACGGAATCTTAGGTGTCAAGGGGAATTTATAACCAGAATTTATCACGTGGAATTTATCACGTGGAATTTATCACAGATTTTTTCACGGAATACGTTCGCGAAAGCGCAGAGCGCCCTGTGGAAATCAGGGGGGGGGGGGGACACGTTACATCGGAAAGCATCTTCTTCAACCCGTTGTGATCTCCCGGATTTCCATCATCTCCGTTTTTTTCGCCAATGCTATGACCGCGGCATATTTCTCCAAAAGTATGGTGTCATCGGCAGAGCTGATAAGAATATACCCCGAATACATCGGTAATTTGGGCAAGGAGGATTGTCGGCATGAAGGGGGAGGGTAAAAATTTTGCACTGGCAGAAAAATGTTTCAAGATGAGGAATATGAAACAAAATTTATTTCATGAAATATATCGTGAAATATTTTCTGTCAGCCTCCTGTAAACAATACTCCGGGTTATCCAAGAGATAGCTTAATTTGAAATCATTGGCACGCTGATTGCCTATAATAGAGCGTGGGTAAGGTTTCGACAGTCATAGATGAAACTCCCCGTAGCAAGATGCGGGGCATCTTTAGCGTAGCTTGTGCCTGCACAGGCCCATGCGAAAATCCGCCAGCACCTATGCTGATAATAGGGGATACTCCGCGCCTCCTTAAACCACCTCGCTAAATAAGGTTCCCCGCGGCAAGCCGCGGGGTATTCTGCAAAGTATTTTGATAAAGAAATGCATGACATCAGCATACAGCGTGATTCATTCCATGGATAATGGAATTACACTATTTCTTCAAAACATATTTTGCAATTGTTAATTTTGACGATGCCTTAGGATTTAAATCAAATGAACCCGAAAATTACCGATACCCCCGTTACAGACGTGCTCATCATTGGGGGAGGGATTGCGGGGCTGAAAGCCGCCATCGAAGCGCGGAAACAGGGTGCGGATGTCACCGTAGTTTCCGAGACTCCTCCCGGTTTCGGCAATAACAGTGCTGTATCACGCGCAGCTTTTGCAGCGGTGGGAATCTCGGAAAAGCCAGATGACTCAGTAGAGGCACACGTGAAGGACACCCTGGAGTCAGGACGCTTTCTGAATGATGTTAAGCTTGTCCGTACGTTGGTTGAGAACGCTGCCCGGCAGGTACACGACCTGGTGGGCTACGGAGTACCTTTCAAGCGGCGTAGCGACGGAAGCCTGTTGGTGGGGCTGGCGGCAGGACACTCTTATTACAGGCACGTCTTCAGCAAGGACTTCAAAGGCATAAATATCACCCGCCCACTGCGGAAGTACGCAGAGAAGAGCGGGGTCAGGTTCGCCGAGGGGATGCTGGTTACAAAGCTGCTTACTGCCGATAAAACGGCCGCAGGAGCACTGGCGATAGATAAAGACGGGAATATTATCCAGTTCAGCGCGCGGTCGGTTGTCCTTGCCGCGGGAGGCGCCGGAGACATTTACCTGATGACTTCAAACGCGATAGGATGTACCGGAGATGGTTATGCGCTGGCATACGAGGCGGGACTAACGCTGCGGGACATGGAGTTCGTGCAGTTTCACCCGACGACTACTGGGCGGGGCGGTCAAGGACTGATTATGTACGAGAGATACCTTCCGAAAGGCGCCACCCTGCGGAACGCCTTAGGGGAGGATATACTGAAACGGCACGGAATGCTCGAAGTAAACAAGGTAACTCGCGATGTGCTATCCAAGACACTGGCAATTGAAGTGATGGAGGGACGGGGAATAGATGGGAATGTCATTCTAGATTTTACAACGATTCCCGAAAATGAAGCCAGCCGCATGGTGCAGAGGGGACTGATGGACGGAAAACATTACCACAGCAGCATCAGTGTCAGCCCGACGGCGCACTATTTCATGGGCGGGGTGAAAATAGACACGGAGGCGGCGACCGAAATAAGGGGATTATTCGCTGCCGGTGAGGTATGTGGCGGGATACATGCCGCGAACCGGCTGGGAGGAAACGCGATAACCGAAACTCTCGTTTTCGGCACGATTGCGGGAGAGCAGGCAGCAATTAATGCTTTAAAACAACCGCAGAAACTGGCACCAAAGGCACATATTAGCAGTGAAGTCGAAAGGTTGAGCAGAATTGCATCTGGCAGCCAAGCAGCCACGTGGGAAATTTACCGCGCGGTGCAGAATCTGATGTGGGATAAGGCGGGTATTGTCAGGAAAGGGAAGAGGCTTAACGAAGCCCTGGCGGAAATTCTCAGCCTGCGCAAGGAATCAGAAACACTGACAGGCAGTGCCGAGCAGTTGATTGATATAATTAAGGTCAATAACATGCTAACGGTGGCGGAGACGGTCTGCCGGGCGGCGCTGACACGGACGGAGAGCAGGGGGTCGCACTACCGAACGGACTACCCGGAGGAAAACGACAAGAAGTGGATGAAGGTTGTAGAGGTTTGGAGGAGGGGGGAGGTGATGGAACTGAGGAGGGTACCGGTAAAGATTCCCCTGTAAAACATCATCTCTGTAGACAAGAGGTTATACACGGCATCTTGAGATATTGCGCATAGTCGGCACGAGATGTCGTTTGATCTCCACCCCTGACCTTGGACAAACTGTCTTATTTAATCTGCCGAAGGATAAAATCAGGGACATTATGGATTCAGAAGCCGACGTCATCATAAGCTGGCGCTTCGGCTTTCTGCTGCGGATGAGAGATGGTTTGAAAGCGTCGGAAAGAGGGATACCGATAAAGTATCAGCTACACATGTTGGAAGAAGCCTACAGGTTAGGGGACACATAGATAATAACGAGCTCGGCCTGCCCTTCCCCCTCGCCGGCGTCTGCTTGAGGAACTGGTCGCCATGCTCACTATCCTATACCCTAAAGGGTGACGGGCTCCGCCCGTAGGGTTCCGGAATGCGAGACTTCACTTGAGATTGTTTAAAAATTTAATTTATTAAAAAGATAACCATTACAGGAGATACTATGAAAAACTATCGAAGTATGTTGTTTGTGCCGGCCACAGATTCCGGAAAGATCAACAAGGCACTTGCATCGAATGCCGATTGCGTCATTTTAGACTTGGAAGATTCTGTAGCCCTGTCTGAAAAGAAGACGGCGCAAGTGGTTGTGAAAAATCTTTTGAGAGACCAGGGAAACAGGCATATATACGTGCGGGTCAACAGCATCGATACCCCCTTTCTGTTCGGGGATCTCACAACCATCATCCCGAGTCGGCCGACGGGTATCATGCTGCCGAAGACCGAATCTGCCGATCACATCAAATGGGTGGATTGGCTGATGGGTCAGTTGGAAAGGGAATCAGGGTTACCGGCAGGGCAGATCGGGTTGATCGCGCTCATCGAAACGGGTTGCGGCGTGATTCAGGCCGCCTCAATAGCGGGTGCCAGTGGACGGTTGAAGTGCATCGCATTCGGCGCCATCGATTATACCCTGGACATTGGGACGAAGCTCAGCAAGGAGGGGCACGAGCTTTTCTATGCCCGCGCCCATATCGTCGCGGCGAGCCGGGCGGGCGGTTGTGAACAGCCCATCGACACGGTTTATCCGAATTTTCGCGATGCGGAGGGGCTGAAACGGGAATCCGAATTTGTCAGAAATCTGGGTTACCAAGGGAAGATGGTCATTCACCCGGGGCAAATCGAAATCGTTCATCAAGTCTTTTCACCAACGCCGGATGAGATCTCCTACGCCCGGAAAGTGGTTCAGGCCTTCGAAACGGCGGAAAAACAAGGGATCGCGTCCGTCAATCTGGACGGAAAAATGATCGATTACCCCGTGATGAAAAGGGCCAAACAATTGTTGAAGAACGTTGATAACGGGGGTGTCATAAAATAACAGCTCATCCTTACGAATTTTGCCTGAAACTCGATAAATTGTCATTCCTGTGCCGTATCAAGTACGGGATAAACTCCAGTAGCAATCCATTACGTTCAAGACCTTCTAGACATTCCCGCTTCCGCGAGAATGACAAAAAGGGTAGATTTTCAAAGCTCTCGTCTTTTGTGTCAAGGGGATTTACAGACGGCGAGCAGGAAGCGCTCGATGAGGAGACGGGGCTCCTGTCCCGTGGACTTGAGCGCCAGATCGATCCGGACCAGCATCTCCAGAAAGCCGGCCAGCTCGGAGCGGGTGAACCGGCCCGCGTTTTTCAGCGACTGATAGACGACGTACGGATGCTGCGAGACAAGATCGATCTGCTCTTCCCCCTTGCCGGCCCCCGGCTTGAGGGAGGGATAAACCGTCTTCTGAAAACGGCCGTAATCCATGTTCGCGCTGAAACCCTTCAGACGCCCGGAGTCGATCAGGAGCTTTGCATGGAGGAGGAAACGGATCTCCTTCGTGATCATGGCCATGATCATCAGGGGGGGGCTCCCCTGATCGAGAAGATCTTTCATCGCCCGGAGGGCGGCCGCCAGGCTTCTTGCGGCGAGCGCCCCCGTCAGATCGAAAACGGTCTCCTCTTTCGTCCGGCCGACGACGGCTTCCACATCCGCCGCCTCGATGACCGCCTTATCCCCCGCATAGGCGACCAGTTTCTCGATCTCCCCGAGCGACTCCCGGAGGCTGAAGCCGGTCTTCCGCCCCAAGGCGTCCCAGGCGCCGGAGGAGAGCCGTTTTCCCCGGCCCTCCAGGAGCCCGGCGGCCATCTCCATCACCGCCTGCTGCTGCCTCGCCTCCCCCTTGATCTTTGTGAAGGTCAGGATACGCCCCGCGGATGAAACGGCCTTGAAGAGCCTTTTCCGCCGGTCCACCGTGGGGGCCGTCAGGATAAGGTGATTCCCCTCCGGCATCCCCCCGGCCAGGACCCGCTCCAGGCGGTCGGTCTCCTCCTCCGTCGTTTCCTGGACCGGAACGGCGCCGCGGCTCGCACAGAGATCGACCGCCCGGGGAAGCCAGGTCTCGCGGTCCCCGCCGCCGTCATCGGGAACGATTCTCCGCCAGGCGTCGTCATCGATCTTCCGCCAGCCGCCGTCCCTGAGGTCGTCCAACTGCATCCCCGTCAGCGTCAGGAATTGCATGAAATCCGCCGCCGCCCGGGCGGGATCCGGCTCGAGCCGCTCCCGGATCCGCACGATGAGGGACGCAAGGAGGTTTTTCGACTGAAAAAGGCGGGTGTTCCGGACGACGACAACCTTGCGTCCGGGGAGAAGGGGCGGTGTGATCAGGGATTCACAGAGCGAGCCGACATCCTCATGCTCGCCGTCGGTCATAAAGAGATTGAGTTCGCGGTCCCGGGCGTCGGGGATCAGCGCCGCCGTGATTTTGTCGAGGCCGTCCCGGAGGCGGAACTCCTCTTCCCCATAGAGGAGATAGCAGGGAACGGCCTTCCCCCGCTTCAGCTCGGCAAGGACCGCTTCCAGGGAGGCGCCCCGGCCGGTATCGTCGTCGTGAAGAGCCATTTTTTGCTATACGATGACGTACTTCTGGATCTGCCTCACGGCCTCGTCCGGATCGTCGAGGATCTGGAAGCGATCCAGATCCTCCGGAGAGATCCGGTGGTCGCGGAGCATTGTTTCGCGGAGCCAGTCGTAAAGGCCCTTCCAGTATTCGCTCCCCATGAGGATGACGGGAAAGCTCTTGATCCTTTTGGTCTGGATGAGGGTCAGCGCCTCGAAGAGCTCGTCCATCGTCCCGAAGCCGCCGGGCAGGATCACATAGGCCACGGCATACTTGACGAACATCACCTTCCGGATGAAGAAATACTTGTAGTCGATGCTGACGTTGGCGTAGGGATTGGGCTTCTGCTCCAGGGGCAGGCGGATGTTCATCCCCACCGACTGCCCGCCGGCCTCTGCAGCCCCCTTGTTGGCCGCCTCCATGATGCCGGGCCCGCCTCCGGTGATGACGCCGAAGCCCTTTTCGACGAGGCGCCGGGCAAGGAGCTCCGCCTGCTTATAACAGGGGTCGTCCGGCTTCGTTCTCGCCGAGCCGAAGATGCTCACGGCATGTTTCACTCCGGAGAGGGTTTCGATCGCATCGACAAACTCGGCCATGATCCGGAAGATGCGCCAGGATTCATCGATGGACAGGGCATCCACGACATACTGTTTCTCGTCCATGTGACACACCTCCACCCGGGGAAGGCGGCAGAAGAATACGCCGCGCCCCTCGCTCCCGAACCCTTCCCCTGTTCCCGGACCGCCCCAGCGATCCGTCCGACTGCATCCGTAACTTTTAAGAGACCCTGCGCCGCTGAACCTTCGCCAGTCTCCGGCGGGCCTCGATGGTCTTCCTCTTCTTCTTCACGGAGGGTTTTTCATAGGCGCGCCGCAGTTTGAGTTCCTTGAACAGCCCGCTCTTGGAAAGCTTGTTCTTGAGAATCTTCAACGCCTTTTCCACATCATTGTCGAATACTTTGACTTCCAAATTTCTTCTCCTTTTCTAACCGTTTTTTTATGATTGGTATGATTTCACTTCCCGGTGATACTCCTGAATCGTCTTCACACGGCTTTCCCCCTTCAGCATCGCCTCGATGGCATTGACTGCCGCCTGGGCGGCGGAGACCGTCGTGATCAGCGGCACGTTGTGGCGGACCGCCGTCGAACGGATGATGCCGGTATCCACCCGCGGCTTCTTGCCGCTGGAGGTGATGACGATCATGGCCACCTCCCGGTTCTTCATGAGATCGACGATGTTGGGCCTCCCCTCCGCCAGTTTGGGAAGGATTGTCACCGTCACGTCGTTGTTTTGGAGAACGGCGCCGGTCCCCGCCGTCGTCAGGATCTCAAAACCCAGATGTTCCAACTCCTTGGCGATGAAGACGATCTGCCGCTTGTCCTTGTTGGTGGCGCTGACGAACACCTTCCCCGATTTCGGCAGAAGCGTCCCCGCCGCGATCTGCGACTTGGCGTAGGCCCTTCCGAACGTGGTGTCGATCCCCATCACCTCGCCGGTCGATTTCATCTCGGGCCCCAGGATCGCGTCCACCCCCGGGAACCGGGCAAAGGGAAAGACCGACTCCTTGATCGCCACGTGGCGGACCGCGATCTCCTTTGTGAAGTTCAGATCCTGGAGCGTCCGGCCGGCCATCACCTGCGTGGCCAGTTTGGCCAGGGACACTCCGGTCGCCTTGCTCACGAAGGGGATCGTCCGCGACGCGCGGGGGTTCACTTCCAGGACATAGACCACATCGTTCCGGATCGCATACTGGATGTTCATCAGCCCCCGGACCCGGAGTTCCCTGGCAAGGGCGTAGGTGTTCTCCGCGATCGTCTTCTGCAGCCTCGCATCCAGCGTGAAGGGAGGGATGACGGACGCGCTGTCCCCCGAATGGATCCCCGCCTCCTCGATGTGCTCCATGATCCCGCCGATGACGGTCGTCTCGCCGTCGGAGATGGCATCCACGTCGATCTCGATGGCATCCTCGAGAAACTTGTCGATCAGGATCGGATGCTCCGGCGAGACCCGGATCGCCTTCTTCATGAACTCCTCCAGGGCCTCGTCGTCATAGACGATCTCCATGGCCCTGCCGCCCAGCACGTAGGAGGGCCGGACAATGACCGGATAGCTGATCCGTCCGGCCACCTTTCTGGCCTCCTCGAACGAACGGGCCGTTCCGTTCTCCGGCTGGATGAGGTTCAGCTTCTTGAGAAGGACCTGGAACCGCTTGCGGTCCTCCGCCCGGTCGATGCTGTCGGGCGTGGTTCCCCAGATGGGGACCCCCGCCTTCTCCAGGGGCAAGGCAAGATTCAGCGGCGTCTGTCCGCCGAACTGGACGATCACCCCTTCCGGCTTCTCCCGTTCGACGATGTTCAGGACGTCCTCCCGGGTGAGCGGCTCGAAGTAGAGCTTGTCGGAGGTGTCGTAGTCGGTGCTGACCGTCTCCGGATTGGAGTTGACCATGATGCTCTCGTAGCCCATCTCCTTGAGGGCCAGTGAGGCGTGGACGCAGCAGTAGTCGAACTCGATCCCCTGTCCGATCCGGTTGGGGCCGCCGCCCAGAATCATCACCCTGGGCCTCCGGCTCCGGACGCTCTCCTCGACCTTTTCATAGGTGGAATAATAGTAGGGCTTCTCGGCGGTGAACTCGCCGGCGCAGGTGTCGACCAGCTTGAAAACCGGGGAAATCCGCCGTTTCTTCCTCATCCGCCGGATCAGGGTCTCTTCCGCGCCGAGGATCCGGGCCAGTTGAACGTCGGAAAATCCGTATTCCTTGGCCTGTCGCAGCAGCGACCCGGAAAATGCGTCGGCCCAGGCCCGGTGCTCCTTTTTCCCGCCCTGAAACCGGGCGTCCGTCAGCGTCTGCTCCAGGTCGAAAACCCCTTTCATGTCGGCCAGAAACCAGCGGTCGATTTTTGTGAGTTCGAAGATCTCGTCGATCGTCATCCCCGCCTGAAAGGCATAGCGGATGTAAAAAAAGCGCTCCGCGTTCGGGATGAGCAGCTTCTCCCGGATCTTCTCCGTGTCGGGAAGGGGATTCACATCCCTTCCGTCGGCGCCGAACCCGAAGCGCCCTGTCTCCAGGGAGCGGAGCCCCTTCTGGAACGCCTCCTTGAAGGTTCGCCCGATGGACATCGCCTCACCCACCGCCTTCATCGAGGTGTTGAGCGTCGGATCGGCCGTCGGAAACTTCTCGAAGGTGAAGCGGGCCACCTTGAAGACGCAGTAGTCGATCGTCGGTTCATAGAGGGCCGAGGTCTTCCCGGTGATATCGTTTTTCACCTCGTCGAGGGTGAATCCCACGGCCAGCTTCGTCGCCACGCGGGCGATGGGGAAGCCCGTCGCCTTGGAGGCAAGGGCCGAACTCCGCGAGAGGCGCGGGTTGACCTCGATGATGACCACCTCGCCGTTGTCGGGATTCACGGCGAACTGGATGTTCACCCCGCCCCCGGTCACGTCGATCTTCCGGATGATCTTCCGGCAGAGGGCCGTCAGGCGGCCGTATTCCCGGGCCGTCAGGGTCTGGGCGGGCGCCACGACGGCGCTGTCCCCGGTGTGGATCCCCATCGGATCGACGTTTTCCATCGAGGTGATGATGATCACGTTGTCCGCGCAGTCCCGCATCACCTCGAACTCGATCTCCTTCCAGCCGAGGACGGACTGTTCCACGAGAACCTGGCCGACCGGGCTGAATTCGATGGCCTTGCCCAGGGATTCCCGGAGTTCCTCTTTGTTGTAGGCGATGGCGCCGCCGGTTCCGCCGAGAGTAAACGCCGGCCGGAGGATCAGCGGGAATCCGACCGCGAGGCCGATGGCCATCCCCTCCCCGACGGAGGTCGCGATGCCGCTCTGGGGAACGCCGATCCCGATCTCCTGCATCGCCGTCTTGAAGAGCTCCCGGTCCTCCGCCCGCGCGATCGCCTCGGCGGAGGCGCCCAGGACTTCGACGCCGTACTTTTCAAAGACCCCGGCCCGCGCCAGAAAAACCGCGGTGTTGAGACCGGTCTGGCCGCCGAGGGTAGGCAGGATCGCGTCGGGCCGCTCCCGGGCGATGATCTTCTCCACGAACTCCGGCGTGATCGGCTCGACGTAAGTGCGGTCGGCCATGCCCGGATCGGTCATGATCGTCGCCGGGTTTGAGTTGACGAGGATGACGAAGTAGCCCTCCTCCTTGAGGGCTTTGCACGCCTGGGAGCCCGAATAGTCGAACTCGCAGGCCTGTCCGATGATGATCGGACCCGACCCCACAATCAGTATCTTCTTCAAATCTTCCCGCTTCGGCATGATATCGTTCCCGTCCGGGGACATGATGCGGCATCGTGTCCCCGTTTAACGCCGCCGCTCCATCCGGCGGATGAATTCCGCAAACGGCGCACCCGGCGCGCCGTCATCCGTAAACCCGGGGATGAACTGCACCCCGGCCGCCTCCAGCCCTTCCGCCGCGATGCCTTCGACGCTGCCGTCGTTCAGGTTCGCGTGTGAAACGCGGAAATCCGTCCCCGCAAGCGATCCGGCATCAATCACGAGGCGGTGGTTCTGGGTCGTGATCGCATCACGGCCGGTCGCCGTCTCCCGGACCGGATAATTGACGCCGTGGTGGCCGGTTTTCAGCGCCCCGATGCGGCCGCCCCCCGCCAGGGCGAGAAGCTGGCACCCCAGCGCCACACCGATCACGGGCAACTTCCCGAGGGCCTTCCGGATCTGCGCGGCCGTTTCCGCCAGATCCCGCGGATCCCCCGGCCCGTTGGAGACCAGGAGGCCTTCCGGCTCCAGGGCGCCGATCTCCTCCCAGGAGACCGTGAAGGGGACCCGGACCGTCTGGCAGCCGCCCGCTTCCAGCTGTGCGATGCAGCTCCGCCGGACGCCGAGATCCCAGACGACGACGCGGCGCCGCCCGTCATCCGCGAATCCGGAAGCGGGGACATGATGCCGCATCGTGTCTCCGCCGACCGCGTCGCGGATCAGTTCCGCGGCCGTTGGAACCGGGCAGGTCCGGATTTTTTCAAGCAACTGCGGGACCGGCAACGCGGCCGGGGCGACCACACCCCGCATCTCGCCGCGATTCCGCAGGCGCAGGGCAAGGGTCCGCGTATCCACCCCGTCCATCCCCACGACGCCCCGCTCCTTCATCCAATCCTCCAGAGAACCTTCCGCGCGCCAGTTGCTGACGGTCCGGCTCCGCTCCCGGACCAGGAGCGCCGAGGCCTGTGCGCGGCCGGACTCCCCATCCCCGGCGTTGACGCCGCAGTTGCCGATCAGGGGATAGGTCATGTTCACCAGCATCCCGCGGTTGTCGGGATCGGTCAACGTCTCCTGATACCCGACGACACCGTAATCGTTGTGGACCCAGCCGCAGACCTCCGCTTCCGCCCCGAACGACTCCCCTGCAAAAGAACTCCCGTCTTCCAATACCAGCATCATTTTCATAAGCCGACCCGTCTTGAGATGAAAAACCGGCGCAAAAAAAGGGCAGTACGGCGTCTCGCTGATGGTTGCGTGCCGTAAACTACCCTGCATTGTCGCCTATATGTGGACCACGCTCCTTACTTTGAAAGAATGTCCTGTAACTCCCCTATAAATCTGCTGTTTTCTTCGCGGGTTCCCACCGTGACGCGCATGAAGTTTTGCATCGCCCCGGGGGCGTTGAAGTTCTTGATCAGGATGCCCCGCTCCATGAGTCTGCTATATACGCGATCCGCATCGAAATCGCAACCAAAAAAAATAAAATTTGCGTCGGTCGGCCGGGGATGGATTCCCGGGATCTTTTTCATTGCCGCGAAGAGCTCGCCGCGCCAGCGGCGGATCTTCTCCGCCTGCTTCAGGAAGGTCTCCTCGTGGTCGAGATAGAATCCGGCGGCCGCCTGCGACAGGGCGTTCAGGTTGTAAGGAAGGCGCACCTTGTCAAGTTCGTGAACGAGCGCCGGGGGACCGATGAGGAAGCCGATCCGCATGGCGGCAAACCCCGCCTTGGAGAGGGTCCGGAGGATGACCAGGTTTTCATACCGGCCGAGGAGCGGCAGGAAGGTCTGCCCGGAAAAATGAAAATAGGCCTCATCGACAACCACGATTCCCGGCGATTCCCGGAGGACCGCCTCGATCCGGTCGCGGCGGAAACAGTTGCCCGTCGGGTTGTTGGGCCAGGCGAGAAAGGTCAGGGCGGGGGGGTGCGCTGCGATCCGCTCCCGCATGGCCGCCAGATCGAGATCGAACTCCCCGTCCAGCGGAACCGCTGCGACCCGGCATCCGGTGTTTTGGGCCGTGATCCGGTACATCGCAAAGGTGGGAATCGGGATCATGACCTCCGCACCGGGCCGGGCGACGGCCGTGCAGAGAATCTGGATCAGTTCATCCGACCCGTTGCCGAGGACGACCTGGTCCCCCCCGACGCCGAAGACCTTCGCGAAGCGGGCAGTCAGTGCAGGGGAACCGGCCTCGGGATAACGGTTCAGGGAAACGGAGGCGAGCCGGGACACAAACCGCTTGCGGAGAGGTCCGGGAATCGCCAGCGGATTTTCGTTGGCATCCAGTTTGACCGGGCAGGCGGCATGCTCCACCCCATAGGCCTTCTGGGCAAGCACCTCCTCTTTGATCAAAGACCGGATATCCATCCGCCCTTTCCCCCTTCCCTGTTCCAGCCCTCGTTGCCGTATTTCTTCACCATCAATTCGCCCCTGATCCCCTCCTCCTCCGGCGTCAACAACCCTTCCCGGAACCGGACGCCCAGCACGCTTTCGAACCCCTCCCGGATGGCCCGGCAGAGCCTTTCCTCACCGACGGTCTCCCCCGCCTGCTCCCCGACGGAGGTAATCGCATTCCGCAGCAGACCGGCATCCCTTTCCCTGTCCCGGTGGGGCAGCATGAAGGCGCAGGTCCGGAGGGGATCAAATGCCATCAGCAGCGATCCATGCTGCAGGAATGCGCCGTGGGATCGCATCTGCGCGGATCCGCAAATCTTCCGTCCGCCGACGAGCAGCTCGTAGCGGGAGAGGGAGGAAAAGCACGAGGAACAAAGCGTCCCGTCCGGCGCTTGCCTTCCGCCCGTCTCCATCTCCGCCCGGATGCCGATTTCGGCCAGCCCCCGGGCAATGCAACCACTGATCGCGCGATAGGTCTTCAGGATATCCGGAGGGAAGAGGGGCGAATCCGCGCCGGCGATCACGGCATAAGTCAGTTCTTGTTCATGCAGGACGGCCTTCCCGCCCGTCGGACGCCGGACGATCTCCACACCGAATTTCCGGCAGGCCTCGCCGTCGACCTCTTTTTCATAATCCTGAAAGCAGCCGATAGAAAGGGCGGGAACCCGCCAGCCGTAGAAACGGAGCGTCGGAGGCGCCTTTTTACGGATGACCGCCCGGAACAGGGCCTCATCGACGGCCATGTTCTCCGCGGCGCCGGCCTTTTGGAAAGGAAGAATTCTCCATGCCTCCACGGCGGGTCAATCGACCTCCGTTTCCTGAATCAGGAACTCCTGATAGCCCCTCGCATCCAGGAGATCGTCCAACTCTGCCGGATCATCTAGGTTCACGATGATCATCCACCCCGTTTCGTTGGGATCGCTGTTGATGACCCCGATCTCATCCGTGAGGTCCTCGTTGACGCTGATGACCACCCCGCTGACCGGCGAGATGAGTTCGACCGCCGCCTTCGCCGATTCGATGGTGCCGAACGGCTCATCCCGTTCCACATAGGAATCGGTCTCGGGAAGATCCAGCGACAGGATCTCTCCCAGTTTCTCCTGGGCATGGTCCGTGATCCCGATGGTGGCCAGATCGTCCTCCACCCGCACCCAGACATGTTCCCGACTGTACAGAAGATCATCCGGAATTGATTTCATATCATGGCATCCTGTTCTTCAAGAAATTTTCGCCCGACCCTTTATTCCGGGGACATAATACTATTTATTGCGATAACGGCGAAGGGGGCCTGTTCCGGAAGACGAATGGATCGGAACGTGTCTCCGGATAAATAGTATTATGTCCCCGGAATAAATATTATATCAGTGTAAGATCCTTGGAAGTCCGCGTCAGGATTTCACAGCCCTCTTGGGTGACGAGAACCGTATCCTCGATCCGGATCCCCCAGAGACCGGGAAGATAGACCCCCGGCTCGACGGTGACCACCATGCCGGCCCGGAGGAGCTCTTCCCGGCCCGCGGCCAGGCGCGGCGCCTCATGGACGTCCAGCCCCACGCCGTGGCCGGTGCCGTGCGCAAACGCGCTCGCCAGCCCCTCTCCGGCCAGATGGGACCGGGCAACGCCGTCGATCTCCCCGCACGAAACGCCCGCCCGGATCGCCCGGATCGCCCGGTCGTGGGCCTCCAGCACGTGCCGGTAGACCTCCCGCTGGCGCTCCGACGCGCGCCCCACAAAAAAAGTGCAGGTCTCGTCCGAATGGTACCCGTCCCAGACCGCCCCGTAATCGATCATCACGCAATCCCCGTCCGCGATCGCGCGTCGTCCCGGCGTCGCGTGGGGGAATGCCGAATTGGCCCCTGCCGCGACGATCGTTTCGAAGGAGACCTTTTCCGCACCGCCGCGCCGCATCCGGTATTCCAGTTCGAGGGCGATCTCCTCCTCCCGGATGCCGGGCCGGATCATTCCCCGCAACGAGGCGAGGGCCTCTGCGGAAATCCGCGCCGCCTCACGGATCCGGTCGATCTCTCCAAGATCCTTGACGGCCCGGAGAAATCCGAAATCCTTCGGAAGAGGCCGAAGCGCCGCCTCCGGAAGCGCCTCTTTGAGGTTCAGGTACTCCTCCACCGACAGGAAGGGCGATTCAAAACCGACCGATCCGACTCCGTGCCGACGGGCCGCCGCCGCAATTCCCTCGATCCGGTTGCGGCATTCAAAGATCTCGGCGCCCCGGGTCTCGGCCCGCGCCTGGGTCGCATACCGCCCGTCTACGAGGAGCGTCAGCCAGTCCGGACCGGCCATCAGGGCCCCTTCGCCGCCGGTGAAACCGGTCAGATAGCGGATATTCTTTTCATTGAAAATGAGCATGGCGCCCGTTTCCGGAAATTCCGAACGCAGGCGGCCCACCCGATCCTCGCAGGGCAAGGGATCATGCAGCATGGCCGCGCACCCTGCCGATATTGTCCAGCCAGCGGGAAAGCTCGGCGATAACCCCCGCATACCGCTCTTCGGAGGCGCTCCCGAGAATCCGGCCGCGGACTTCCCGAAGCAGCCCGGAGGCCCTCTCGTTTTGCGGCTCCTGCCCGACGATCTTCTCCAGAAGTTCCTCGGCCGGCCGGAGATGACCCTGGCGGATATAGAGTTCCGCGAGGGTTGTCGTCCGGAAGTCGGGGGGAATCCCGGCGTCTTCCTCCGTTTTTCCCTCCGCATCCGTTCCGCGGGGTTCTTCGATGCCCTCCCACCGCTCCATGATTCCCCGGATGCGGGTCTCCCCGGGATTGAGAGCCATGCATTTCCGGTAAAACGTTTCCGCCGAATCCTCCATCCCCTTTTTCATGCAGAGGTCGCCCATGCAGGCATAGACCCGGGAGAGACTCGCGATGATCTCCTCCATTTCCTGGAGCATGTCCCTGGTCTCGTCGATTCTCCCCTGCTGGAGCCAGGCGCGGCAGATCCCGAGACGGGCGTCCAGATCCCCCGGGTTTCGCCTCAGTCTCGCCCGGGCCATATCCAGGGCCGGCTGTGGTTCGTTCCGGTCAAAGCAGGCCTCTATTTGCGAGAGGAACACCTTCCTCTCCTGCTCGTATCCCGCAGGGTAGAATTCCCGGTTATCCATGGGTCATCTTCTGTTCAATATTTCCAGTATGTTAGAGAATTACGGCCGAAAACGGATTGAACGCTAACACAGCCCTCAAGAGCGTGTCAAGCGCGAAAAACCCCCGGACCGCCTGCGGCGACATTTTTGATGTTGCGGACGGCAATGATCAAAGGATTTCGGGACAAACGGACGGTTTTTCCGATCACCCGGCATTCCGGGCGGATCGGGGCATCCGCTCCGTTATGGAAAGCCCCCTCCCCCGGGGCGGGGAGGGGGCGGCGCCCCTTCGGAAGGAATACCCGCCCCGGCTGCACCGCCGCCCGATTTCCGATGACCCTGAAATGCTTTCGGTACAGGCAGCAATGGCAATATGATTTTATTTCATCCACCCTCTCTCCCGATAATATTTTTCAGCCCCGGGATGAAGGGGAATTTGCATTTGCACCATCTTCCAGGCATCTTCGGGAATGCAATTTTTAAAGCCCGCATGCGCCTTGACCAACTGCTCCTTATTCTCCACAATCGACTTCGTGAGAACATAAGCCAATTCCGGATTGAGATCCCGGTGGGCGATCAGAATCGACGGATATCCCACCATCGGAACCGCCTGATCCTGACCCTTGAAGGTCTTCTCCGGCAGAACCGATTCCTGAAAGCCGTAATTCTCCAGTTTGTCTATGATCGCCTGGGAGTAAGGCAAGAAGACCACGTCCGTCGAAATGGCCAGCTCCGAAATCGCCGGATGACCTGCCACAATCACCTGCACCCAGATGTGGGCTTTCCCATCGATCATCTGATTCGAGGCCACGCCCGTTGAGGTGGGCGTAACGGACCCTCCCCAGGATTTAATATCGTCATAGGTTATCCCATAGGCCTCCAGGAGTAAACGCAAAGAAACCTCCCCCGAGCTTCCCGTCGGCTGGGTCACAATCCGCACCGGCATCTTCTTTTTGGCCACATCCTCCAGGTTTGTAATCCCCGAAGATTTCGTGGCCACGGCGGCCAGATAATATTTATCCAGCGCCCCGACCATCCCGCGAATCTCCGGAACGGGTTTGGGGAAAGCCACTTTCCCCTGGATGGCCCAGCGGGCAACGGTGGTATTGCAAAAGGCCACCTCGGCGTCTCCTTTTTCGACCAACAGAACATTGGCCGGCGCCCCGCCATAAGGAAGAACGTCGATGGTCGAACCTTTGGGCAGGACGCCTCTCCACAACTTGGCAAAAGTCGCTCCGTACACATACCAGGCACTGCCCAGATCCATGGAAGCCAGCCGCAGGTGCACGGGATTTTTAACCGTCTGGGCCTGGACCGGAATGACCAGAAAGGAAAGAATCGCCGCCACGACGATGACGCAATAAACGAACCTCTTTTTTCTCCGCATGGTAAGCCTCCTTCTTTCAATGGAATCAATGTTTGGAAGTTTTTGAACCATTGGATTGATTCAATCCCATCCTCCCTCTGCAGCAGACGATCATCCGTTCGGGCTTCTTATCATCTAATCCGGATATGACACGGTCAAATACCCGTGCGGTTCATGAATGCATTTCAGATCTGGTACGGCGCAGAGGAGAACTGAGGTTATCATGGCGTTTTTCTCACAAGTCGTGACAGCAGCCGAAACACCGGCCTAACTCCGGAAAAACCGGCCTTCCTATACCACAAAAAGCCGTGTTGTCAAGTCCGACGGTCCGGTCAAAAGTCTAAAATCCACCACGAACGCCAACCCGGCAAAAGCCGGTATCCGGAAATATCGGATGGTTACAGGAGCACGGACCCCGGCTTTCGCCGGGTTGGCGGCTTCTTGGGGGTTCGTCAAGCCGGGTGCAGGGAAAATGGGCGCGGCTCCGTTCATACCCCCCGCGGCATGCGGTAAAAAAACCGGAACAGAGCGGCAATCTGCAGGACGGCGGCCGTACCGAAGGCCAGCGCATAGCCCTCCGCAGCGTAAATTCCGCGACCCGCGGGGAAGAGGTTGATCATGATACCCATACCCCACTGGACCAGGAAGGATGTGACAAACACCATAAAGGCGAGCGCCGTGTTGGCACGGCCCGCCATCGTGACCGGAAATGTCCGGGAGAGAATGGCAAAGCTTACGGTTCCCGCGGTGCCGAGAAAACCGAACAGAAGCCAGATGAGGGGCTGCATTTCCGAGTAGCCCAGAACCAGCGTCGTCTGAACCAGCACTGCAAAGCCGACCCCGATTCCCACGACATAACTCGGCGCAATGCCGGCGCGCTCCAGACGAGAGGCAAGGTTGCCCATGGTCATGTGACCCGCCACCATAGCGACGGCCGCAAGCAGAAGATAATTCGCGATTTCAACGCGCGTGAAGCCCCCGACGTCTTTCATCCAGCGCGCAGCCCAAAGCCCCTGCAGGGACATGAAGATCGATTGGGAAAGCATGGTGAGCGGGGCAATGCGCCGGAATTCACTGTTTCTGACGATCTGTCCGAAACCGTTGAATTGTTCCCTGATCGTCATGTGGGACGCCGCTGCGCGCCGCTCCGGGACAAGACCGAAGATGAGCGCGCTGTTGACGGCGAAGGCAACGGCAACACCGGTAAACAGGATGCGCCAATCGACCCGCTGCAGCGCCCATTCGACCGGCGCGGTGGAGACGAGGGCGCCGATCCCGCCGGCAGCGAGGATCCAGCCGTTGAGTCCCGCAAGCCGCTGCCGGGAAAACCAGATTGCATTCGCCTGGAACCCCGCCATCAGGCACGCGCTGACCCCCAGACCGATGAGCGCGCGTCCGACGACCAGCTGAAAAATGCCGCTGCCCCAGGCGAACAACAGCGATCCCGCGGCCGCGACAAGCAGCAGGGATCCCTCCACGCGGCGCGGCCCGAAGCGGTCGAGCAGTACGCCGAGCATGGGTTGAAACATCGCGAACGTGAGAAAATAGACGCTGGTCAGGAGTCCGAGATCGGAGGCGCCGAGATGAAACGTCCTCACCAAATCGGGTGCGATGACGGCGTTCACGTTGCGGGTGAGATAGGAGAGGAAATATCCGCAGGCGAACGGTCCAAGCAGCGCCGGCAACAGGATACGGCCTTCCGGCGGGTCGGGCACTTGGGATGCGGCGATATCTTTCATGGTTGGCGCCGAATTGCCTCAAACAAAATCTTATTCCCCTTTTCAGTCGCCTTCAGGATTTCCATGCGCCCTGTCCTTAAAGTTCAAGCAGAATCTTCCGATATAAATCTTTTTCCCGCTCCGGCAGCCTCTCCAGGACGGGGATGGCCGGGGAGAAGTCCGGCGCCTCCCCTTCGCTGATCTGCCGGAAATGCCGTCCCCGGCTGTAAGACCGCAGGGCGGCATCCCCTTGAAACGGCTATCCCCTCCAGGGAATAACCACACCTGAGAGCCTGCAATTTCCCAATCAAACGCGCCCGGTTTTGTCTATAGGATTTTTCGTTGCACTGTGGTTTGGGGATGCGTCGATCTTCCGGTTTCGATGCCGAAGCCACTCCCACTGGTTGAGCTTTTGGAGCCGCGCTATCATGACGAGCAGGATGCGTCTGAGTAACTTTAACTGGAGTTCCAGGGTGAGTTCGTTGAGATGATCCGCATCGAACGTCAAAACAAGACATTCCGTCTTGGCTTCAACACTCGCCGTACGGGGAGTTCCCATCAGGCCGACCTCGCCGAATATATCCCCGGTACCGAGCACCGACATGACTTTTCCATTCAAGATGACTTCAGCCTGCCCCACGATCAGGATGAACATACGGAAGTCGATTTCTCCCGCCGTGATGATCCGGTTGCCGGGCGATACCTTGATCCACGAACATTTCTCCAGAAGAATGCCGATTTCATCATGGTTGAAGCAGTCGAAAAACGGGATATCTTCGATCAGCGGCAAGATTGTTTTTTTCAAATCTTCCATCGTTCAAGCAGGACAGGCCTTCGGACCGTCGCAAGTCATAACCTGTCGTTTATATTTATAATTGTTTGATAACTGCTACGTCCGTTTATACAAAAATATTTTCAGGATGTCAAATGGTTTCATCCCGGCGGCGCTTCCGGTAACCTTTCAGTGACTTTCGCAGAGGCTCCCCGTGGTCATGAGGTGCAGCCTGCAATTGTGCTGCTGAGGCCTTGCGGATTCTCTCTTTGGTACCTCGGTCGATCAGCGGCAAATCCCCAACGCGAAAAGCGGGATAAAGGACCACCGCCCGGACAGGCGGGGAACAAAAAAGGGGCGGCGCCCTGAATCATGGGCGCCGCCCCCCTGTTCTTGGTGTCCGTCTGTTTTCCGTTTCCCTGTTCTGCCGGTCCTTGGTTTCCCCGCCACCAAGACGGGGAAACCGAGGACTACCGTGAACCTTTGAGACCGTGACTGCCGCAAACCGAAAACCGTTTTACGGATTCAATGTTATTGTAACAAATGCATCCGCCCCGCCCGAACTTGCCTTCACCAGAACACTGGCAGCAGGACCTAAGTTGCGAGTAAAGACCACACTTGCCTTGCCGGTTCCGTCCGTGACCGCCGAGGCACTGGAGAGGGTGACCGTTACACCTGCAACGCTCACGCTCTCAATCGAGAAGGTGACCGTCCTGCCGCTGACCGTCTGCGAAGGATCCGCACTGCTGACCGCTGCGGTCAGGACGCTGGTCCCCCCTAAAGGCACGGTTGCCGGATTTGCAGCCAGGGCAAGGCCGTAGCCCGCAACCGTCGCCGGATACGTGATGACCGCGGCATTCGTGTAGGTATAGCCGCCGATCGCGATGCTTGCCGTTACCACATTGGTATGCGCCCCGGTAACGCCGCTGCCCGTGTATGTGACCACCGCGTTGCCGTTGCCGTCGGTGGTCGCCGTTGCCGGGAACAGCGAACCGCCGGTGGCGGTAAACGTAACCGTGACACCGCTGATCGGCTCGTCCGCGTTGTTCTTCACGTTTGCGGTGATGACGCTGTTGGACGTCGAGGTCGCCAGTGTCGTGGGCTTCGCCTCAACGGTGATTCTGAAAGCCGCGGTCGACGAGCCCGTGACCGTGATCGCCACGGCGTCCATCGCCGTGCCGACGGCCGCCTGGACCGTATCCTGAACGGTCGCTGTGTTGCTTCCCGGCCGGTAGATCACGATCGCGTTGCCGGTGCCGTCCGTCATCACGGCCGCCGCGGAGAGCGTCGCTCCGCTCGAGTTGACCGGCAGCGTGAAGAGCACCGTGACGCCGGGGGCGGCCTTGTCTGTTCCATCCGTGTCGGTCGTGGTCACCTTGGCGTTAATGATGCTGACATCCCCCGCCTTCACGCTCGTGGGCGTTGCGGTGATATCCACCGTGTAGATCGACGGCTGCGCCGACGTCCGCGTGACAATGACCACGGCGCTCCTGCCGTCCGCCAGCAGGCCCTGGACCGTATCCTGGACCGTGGTGCCCGGCGCCAGGTTGCCCGCCCGGTAGACAATTGTCTGGCCGACCGGAACCGTGATCGTGTTGACGGCGAACCCGCCGCTGTTGATGAAGGCGCCGCCGCTGGCGTTCACCGGGATGGTGTAGGTCACATCCCCTTCCGCACCCGTGGCCGTGATGATCGTCGTCTGGCCCGCGGGAACCGATGTCGGATTCGCAGTGAGTGTGAATGCCGGTGGAGCCACGCCGGCCGAGCGCGTGATGTTCACGGCCTTGCTGGAGTAAAAGTCGCTCCCGATCAGTTCGGCCATGACCGAGTCGAAAACCTCACTGGTCGCGTAGTTGTTCCCGGCCTTGTAGACCGCCGTCGCGAAACCGCTGCTGTCGGTGTAGGTCGTGTAGACCGCGCCGGTCTGCCCGCCGTAGGAGAAGACGGCGCCGCTGGTGTTCACGGGCATCGTGAACGTGACGGGCACGCCCATGACGTGGTTGCCGCCTCCGTCGACGACCTCCACCGTGACCACGGAGGTCTGGCCGGCGACCACCTCTTCGGGTTTTGCCTCCATCTTCGTAATGCTGGGCTGGACCAGTCCACCGGACTTGTTGATGTAGATCGAAGCCGTGGCACCGGTTGACGTGGTCACGCGCACATTGTCCGAATACATGCTGCTTCCCGACGTAAACAGGCACGTGGCCGTGCCGTCGCTGCCCGTACGGTCGCTCGAGGCGACCAGCGAGCCGCCGTTGCCTGAATTTACGATCGAAAAGGAGACCTTCTCGTTGACCACCGGCACGACGGTCCCGTCGCTGCGGGTATTGCTGACATAGGCTCTCAGGGTGATGGTGCCGTTCACACCGACGGTTGCGGAGGTGATGATGGATCCGGCATCATCGATGAACCGAACGGTCCCCGTCCCCATCGGATCGGCCGTGCTGCCGCCGCCGCTGCCGCAACCGCAGATGCAGAGCGCCAGGATGCAGAGAAACAGTCCTGATAGATAAAAATTCTTACGCATGACCCATCCTCCTTGAAAGACCAATCCCCTTCATGATGTGATCCGGAAAGGCTTCGGCGCGGGGGTCAAAATCCGCGCGGCCGTTGCCGTCTCCGGGAAAATACGTTGTGCCTGCAAAGATCCCCATTCTTCTGCCGCTCACCCGATTCGCGCGCCGGTCTTATTTCCCCGCCGTCTTGAATGCGCGCGCCAGGCTCTGGGCCTCGGCGACCTGATCCGGAGACATCCAGACCGTCAGACGGTCCCGCTCGGTCGTCGCCCTCGCCTCGCCCTTGGCTGAAGCCAGGATATAAAACGACAGCGCCACGACGTCGCTCTGGGGGACGCCCTGCCCCTTTTCGTAAAGCCTGCCGGCGTAGAACTGGGCCTGCGTGTTCCCCTGCTCCGCCGCCTTGAGATACCACTTGGCCGCTTCCTGGTAGTCCTGGGGAA
>JAFGRP010000187.1 GCA_016935075.1 Deltaproteobacteria bacterium
CCACAAGAGCCTCCGGGGGAGCGATCCCGATGCAGCCCTTTACTGGCTCGGCAGGATGCTGATGGCGGGCGAAGATCCTCTCTATCTCGCCCGGCGTATGGTCCGTTTCGCCTCTGAAGACGTCGGGAACGCCGATCCCCGGGCGCTCGCCGTGGCCATTGACGCCATGCAGGCCTACCACTTCCTCGGATCCCCCGAAGGGGAGCTGGCCCTTGCCCAGGCGGCCGTGTACCTGGCTACCGCCCCGAAGAGCAACGCCCTCTACGTCGGTTACGGCCGGGTCCGGACGACGATCGAAAAAACGGGAACCCTGTCCGTCCCGCTCCATATCCGGAACGCCCCGACGAAACTGATGAAGGAGTTGGATTACGGCAAGGAGTACCGATATGCCCACGATTTTGCAGACGCCTATGTCCCCCAGGAATACCTTCCGGATGAGCTCCGGGGGAGCAAGGGACAGTTCTACCGGCCTACGGACAGGGGGTACGAGAAGATCATCGGGGAGAGACTGGACTACTGGTGGAAGATACGAGAGGCGAATATCGTCAAAAAGAAATCGTAAAGTTCGGCTTACATGATGCGATAAAAAACGGGGAGGCTCCTAAGAACCTCCCCGCGCTAAGGAGGAATGGAAGACCTGCCCGTCTTCCTGGGGTCGCTCTACCGTCGGCTGATCGTGCCCGCGGTCAGTCCACAGTTGCTTTCAGTTTATAGAGGATGCATTTCCCGTGCCAGCGGTGCGGAAAATTTTTAACACAACGGAATGGAATAGTATTATCAAGTCGGTCTGATTCAGCAACCCTTGTGAAGGCGGAAAAACGCGGCAAGAATTGTCGCCGTCCTCTCCCGGGGTTATCGATAAAATCAATTTAAAAACATGTTTTTGCATGCATAAGCCGTTTTTGGCCGGCAGTCGACAATAATGTCGTAATGCCTGCCGGGGCGGTTCCGATCCCGCGGCGCTTCAGGACGATGCAAGAAATCGTTGACTTTTCGAGCGAATGACCTATAAGAATACGCATCATGAGTCCTGAAAAGAAGATCATCTGGCAACAGCCATCCCCCCGTTTCAACCGCCCCTTTCTCCAACCCCTGGCCGTAGGCCTCGTCTGCGCCGTCTTGATCGCACTCATCCTGACGATGGGAATCATGGACCTCCGGCGGAGCGAACGGACCCTCATCGGCTTCATGGAAAACCAGGGAAATCGCATCATCGGGGTGGTCGAGCGGCTCACCGAAGAGAACCTGAAAACCATGATCATTGCTTCGCAGCAGACAACCGGAGGCGCTTTCGTTCCCCTCACCGAGCAGGTCATCTCTCCCCAGAAATTTCTCACGGAGGCGATCGTTGCCATGGGACGCGAGATCGACAACCGGTGGAAAAGGGAGCATCTGAGCGAAGCCTATATCCGCAGATACGCGCAGGAGAAGAACCTCTATCTGGTGGCCGTTCTGAATAGTCTGGGGGAGGTGATTTTCCAGAGCCGGACGCTTCCGGACAACCTTTCCAACGAAAAGGCGCCTGCAGGGACCGCGGCTCTTTCGAAAAGGACCGCAGATCTGATCAGCCGCCTCAACCAGCTCAATCGTCTAAAAAAGATCGGCTTTATTGCCCTCAGCCGGAAAGACGAAAGCGGAACGATCATCCTTGCCCTGGACCGCGACAGCCTTCGATACTGGGGGACGCGGGTTTCGGTTGAAAAGGCGATGGAAAAGTTGGGCGAAGGACAAGGCGTCGTCTATCTCACCGTTCGGGATAAAAAGGAGATGCTCCTGGGAGAGGCCGGAGAACTTCCCGCGGTATGGAAGAAGGAAGATCCGCTGTTTCCCAGGATCCTCGACGGGACCGTGGCGTTCGAGAGCCGGAAGGTGGGCTTTGGCGGGAAGAGCCTGTTGGAGATTGTCGCCCCGTTCCGTCTGGGCGGTGAGATCGCCGGGATTGTTCGCGTTGGGCTCGAACGGGGGAACACGGACCAGATTCTCGACGAGAACCGGCGGAACATGTTCGTTTTTCTGTCCTTCGTCATGTTGATGGCGATCTTGTCGATGTGGCTTCTCTACCACAACCAGAACCGTCACCTGGCGAGGGTAGTGGAGATGACGCGGCAGCTCGAAAAGGCGGAGCGGCTCTCCTCCCTGGGGCAGCTCGCCGCCGGCGTGGCGCACGAGATCCGCAATCCGCTGAATGCGATCAGCATGGCGAGCCAGCGGCTCAGAAGGGAGTATGTGCCCGAAGATGAGGAAAAGAACAAGGAATTCGTGAACCTGACCGGAGTGATTCGCGACGAGATCCGGCGGCTCAACGGGATCATCGAGGAGTTTTTGACCTTCTCGAAGAGTCGCCGTCTGGAACTCCACGATTGTCCGGTTCAGGAGGTCCTCCGGAAGATCGCGAACCTGATCTCAGAGGAGGCCGCGGCCAAGGGCATCAGTCTCCGGACCGAATGGGGGAACGAGCCGATCGTCGTCCCGATGGATATGGACAAGCTCCAGCAGGCCCTGTTCAATTTCGTCAAGAATGCGATGGAATCGATCAGCGGGGAAGGGATCGTCACCCTTTCCATACGGAATGTGGAGAACGGCCGCGTGGGCATCCGGATCACCGATACGGGGTGCGGGATGACCACCGAGGAGGTGGACCGGATCTTCAACCCCGAATACACGACCAAGGAGAAGGGGCTGGGGCTCGGCCTTCCCCTGGCGCACGAGATCATCCGTGGCCACGGGGGCGAGATCCGCGTTCTGAGCCGGAAAGGGGAAGGGACAACCTTCGAGATCCTGCTTCCCGCGGAGAGACACAATGACAAGGGGGCGAAAAGCTCATGAAGAAGCTCAATATCCTGGTGGTGGAAGACGGTCGGTCGCAACGGGAGATGCTCCGGGATTTCCTCCAGAAGGAGGGCCACACCGTCGGCGAGGCAGAAAACGGTGAAAGGGCTGTGCAGCGGGTCCGGGAAGGCCATTATGACTTGCTGCTCCTCGACTACAAGATGCCCGGGATGGATGGGATGCAGGTTCTCCAAACGGTGAAAGGGATTAACCCTGAGATCGACGTCGTTATCATCACCGCTTACGGGACGATCGAAACGGCCGTGGATGCCATGAAGGCGGGCGCTCTGGACTACATCACCAAACCCGTGGAATTCGAAGAGCTCCTACTTCTGGTGGCTCGTGTCTCGGAGCGGCGGACGCTTATCAGGGAGAATGAGATCCTCCGGGAACAATTGGGGGAAAAGGGGGTGACGACCGACCGGATCATCTACCGGGACGAGAAGATGAAATCCCTGATCAACATGGCCGGACGGGTGGCCGCGAGCCGCGCCACGGTACTCCTCCAGGGAGAGAGCGGGACGGGAAAGGAACTCCTTGCGCGTCTGATCCATCACCTGAGCCCGCGTTCTGCGCGGCGGATCATCGCGGTCAACTGCGGCGCCCTGCATGAGAATTTATTGGAGAGCGAGCTTTTCGGCCACGAGAAGGGGGCCTTTACGGGGGCGACGGCCCGGCGTATCGGCCGGTTTGAAGAGGCGGACGGCGGGACCCTCTTCCTCGACGAAATCAGCGAGCTATCGCCGCAAGTCCAGGTCAAACTCCTCCGTTTCCTTCAGGAGCACGAGTTCCAGCGCCTCGGCGGGAACCAGACGCTCCACGCCGACGTCCGGATGATCAGCGCGACCAACCGCGATCTGGAGCAAAGGGTGAAAGAGGGGACCTTCCGTGAGGATCTCTTCTACCGCCTGAACGTCGTGATGATATCGATCCCGCCGCTACGGGAACGGAAAGAAGATATCCCGGCGCTGATCGATCACTTCCTGAAGCGATATGCCGATGAAAACGGAAAAGAGATCCATGGCCTCAGCAGCGAGGCGCGGGACGTTCTCCTCAAGTACGACTACCCCGGAAATGTCCGGGAATTGGAGAACGTCATCGAGCGGGCCGTTGTCATCGCCCGGGAGGATGTGATCTCTGTCGAGGATCTCCCCTTCCGCGAAAGCCTGGGGGAGACCGCGGAGAGTCGGAAGGCGGAGGAAGGGTTGCTCCGCGGATCGATTGAGGAACTGGAGAAAAATCTGATCGTCGAGGCGATGGAAAAGGCGGGCGACCACCAGAGCCGTGCCGCCGAATTCCTCGGAATCAGCGAGCGGATGCTCCGATACAAGCTCAAAAAATACGGACTCAAGGCGTCATAACAGCCGCGGGCGCAGGTCTGATACCGTTAAGATTTTTTTAACAAGACAAAACTATCTGACAAGAAGTTTACCCTGAATGATTTTCTCGCTTTCCGGAAAAAAATACCTTTCGCCACGATCCTCCTGTAAAAAAAATTGCTTGACAATGGAACTGCTTTTTTATAGCTTCATATCGTGATTGTCGTTTGTCGACAATGTACAATGGAGGAGAAAATTGTGGATGTAGAAATTTTTAGCGGGGGAAAGGAAAAAATCGAATTCCGGCCTGTGTTTTTGGTTGAGCAAGTGACGAATATCCTAATGAATGCTATTATCGATAATGTTCTGAAGGGTGGTGAGCAACTGCTTGAAACCAAACTTCAAAAGCAATTCGGAATCAGTCGTTCGCCGCTGCGTGAAGCCTTCCGCGAACTGGAAAAAAGAGGTTTTGTGGAAATCGTCCCGAGAAAAGGGACCTTCGTAAAAAAAATAACGCTCAAAGACATTGAAAACAATTTTCCGGTTCGCACTGCTTTAGAAAGTTTGGCGGCAAGGCTTGCGTGCAAATATATTTCGGGAAGTGAACTGTCTGGGCTCGACGACACCTTTGAAGACATGAAGAAAGCGGCTCGCCAGAAAGACGCCAAACAGTTTTGGAAGTTCCATATGCAATACCACGAGATTTTGATTTCATCCTGCGGGAATCAACTGCTGATAGACATGTTGAAGATGCTGCGAATGCAAACCTTATGGCACCGGTTTTATTTTCAATACCACCAGGAGGGTTTTGAAAGATCGCTTTCCATCCACCACGGGATCTTGGAGCTGCTGCATGCAAGACCCATAAACGAAAAGGAGGTCGAAACGGCAATCCGGGATCACCTTGTCATGGGATATGAAAGGTTTGTCGATTATTTGAAGGAACACGCAGCCGAAAAGGCGGAATGACCCATGAGCCTGAAACGGGCTGAGAGGCGCATCTGGTTTCATAGGATGGATATTCCAAACTTTACATGGAGGATTATATGGCTCTGCACATCTTGGATTCGGTGATTTACGGAAAAGATTTTGCGTCCCCCGAGATTCGAAAAATTTTTGAAGAAGAATCCATCGTTCAGGATTGGATCGACTTCGAAGTCGCTCTGGCGGAAGTACAGTCGGAGCTGGGATTTATCCCCAAAGAGGTGGCCCGGGAAATCAAGGCCAAGGGAAGTTTGAAACACGTAAAACTGGAAAGGATCGCGGAAATATACTCCCAGACGATGCTGTCGAGTGTATCCATGATCCGGGCGTTCAAAGAGGTTTGCGCAAACGGGGCAGGAGAGTACATCCATTACGGCGCGACGAGCCAGGACCTTTTCGACACTTCGCTCGCTTACCGACTCAAAAAAACGATGGATATTTTTCAGCAGGATCTTAAGGACATTCAATCCGCGCTCAACCATCTATCGGATAAATACCGTCATACCATCATGGCGGGGATCACCCACGGCCAGCAGGCATTGCCCATCACCTTCGGTTACAACACGGCCATTTGGTCCGATATGGTGAGAAAGCATATCGATCGGTTTCAAGAGGCCAGGGAGAGGATCCTGGTCGGGACCGTTTCGGGCGCCGTCGGAAACTTCTCTTCGTTTCATTTTCTTTTCGGAGAGAAGTGCCATGAAATGCAAAAGATGGTTTTGGACAGATTCGGATTAGAAGCGCCGGCAATTGACATTCAGCCTCAAATTGAGCGGTTGAGCGAATTCCTGCAGCTTTTGGCGCTCATGAGCGTTTCGTTTGAAAAGATCGCCGATGAGCTGTTCCTCTTCCAGCGGAACGAATTTGCCCAAACGGAAGAGCCTTTCGATACCGAAAGGCAGATCAGCTCCAGCACCATGCCTCAGAAGAGAAACCCCAACCGATGCGAGATGATCAGAGCGCTTGCCAAAAAGATCCGCTCGAACAGCAACGGCTTTTCTGAAATTTACATGCGGGAGCTTAGGGATCACAGTCCCTTTTATCTTGAAGATTTCGTGATCCCCGAAACCATTCTTTTGGCAAGCACGATGCTGAATCAGGCGAAGTTCATCTTCAAAGGACTGGTCGTAAAACCGGAAAACATGGAGCGAAACCTGAAGCTGAGCGGCGGACTCATCATGACGGAGACGATCATGCTGGCCATGTCCAAAAAGACCGGGAAAAAAGAAACAGGGTTTTCGATGGTTCATGCCTGCGCCATGGAGGCCTTTGAAAAAGGGATTCCGTTCGACAAATTCCTTGAAACTTCATCGGAATTTCAACAATATTTTACGAAGGCGGAAATTCAGGGGCTTCTTGATCCGAAAAATTACCTGGGTTTGACGGAGCGTCTGATCGACGATGTAATAGGCAAAAATGGAAAGTAAGGGAATCAGAATCAAGGCTGAGAGTTGTTTAACTAACAAAAGGAGATTTACGGAAGGAGGAGGTTGGCTATGAAACGTTTTTTGGTAGCAGGGATAGCGTTTATTTCGGCCGTTATGATCGGGCTCCCGGCGGTTGCGGCAGAGAAGGTGATTGAATTCAAGATCTCCGTGGATTCAAACGAGAACCATCACAGGAATAAGGGGCTCCATCTCTATATGGATCTCCTTGTAAAAAATTCCCAGGGTCGTCTGAAACCGCTTTTTTTCCACAGCGCCCAGCTTTACAAGGACAAGGATATCCCCAAAGCCTTGAAGATGGGAACGGTGGATATGGGGCTTCCGGGGATCTGGCAGTTGGAGGGGGTCGCTTCAAGCACGGCGATTACCGCTTTGCCGATGTTCTACGGACTGCCCGAGAAGGTGACCAAGGACCTGGTGGATGGAGAGGCGGGGGGCCTCATCAGCCAGGATATCGAAAAGAAGATGGGCGTCAAGGTGCTGGGTAAATGGGCGTATCACGGTTATTTGGATACGGGGATAAAAGTTAAAGCCATTAAAGATTGGAAGGATTTCAGGGGGCTGAAAATTCGCCATCACGGCGGCGCGGCAAATGCCATCCGGCTGGAAACATTTGGGGCGAGCCCGATTCTAATTCCATGGCCCGACCTTCCAATGGCAATGGTTCAGGGGACAGCGGATGGTTGTGTCACGACCCTCAAAAGTTTTGAAAGCGCAAAATTGTGGGATACAGGGTTGAAATTCATAACCAAAGACCACCAGTATTACCTCCACAACATTCCCGTGGTCAGCATGATTTTCTGGAATAAGCTTCCCAAGGACCTTCAAAAAATCATGATGGATACATGGGAGGAGCACATTGAAAAGGCAAGAGAAATCGTTGATAACGAGCAGGGAGGCGCCGAAAATATCCTGAAGAAAAACGGCGTTCAAGTCTATGACCCTTCCGCGGCGGACCTGATGAAGTGGCGGGAACAGGCTCTGACCGCGCAGGATCGCATTGTCAAAGAATTGAAACTGGACACGTCCTTGATATCGAAGATCGAAAAAATCGTCAACGATAGCGTGAAAAAGAAATAGGATGATCTTTGAACATTGCAGGAAGATGATCGGCAGGAATCTAACCGGACCTTCTTGCCCTGTCTAATCGTTTGGACGGGGCAAGAAGGTTCCGTGGTCGGATTCATCGACCTGTCCATTTTCTTTCAGGAGGCACGGGTGTGAAATTCGAAAAACTTTTGAAGCTGTGGGATCTCGCTGAAATGTATTTGGTTGGGACCTTGGCCATTTTTGCAACGGTGATCGCCTTTTGTCAGATCATCATGCGATATTTTTTTAATTTCTCTCCGGAGTGGATTGAAGAATCGATTATCTACGTGATCGTCTGGGCGGTTTTCATTATGGCCAGCAAGCTCGTCAGAGATGACCAGCACGTTGGGGCGGATTTTATATTCCAAAAATTCCCCCCTCGCTTTCAGCGGAAAGTGGCCATTGTCACAACCGGTCTGGCTCTTATTTTCTGTCTGATCATTGTATTCTATGGAATGCAGGTTGTTTCAGTGGCTATCGGCATGGATGAACGGTCTACGACCCGGATGAGATTTCCTTTATGGATTGCCTACCTATCCGTGCCGACGGGGTGTTTCCTGGTTTCCCTCAGCCTGATCTATCGGGCATATCTTCTCATCGCCAAATTTGACGCGGAGATGTTTATCAAAAAGGGGCACGAAGATAAAAGAGCGAAAGTGACCTGAGCGCAAAGGAGCCGTGATTATGATTCTTCTTTATGGATTGATATTTTTTGCTTTGCTGATCAGTGGAATTCCGATCGCCTTCGTGCTGGGAATCACCTCCCTGATTACCCTCGGATTCTTTTCGAGCACCCCTCTCTTAATTATTCCTGAAATCATGTACAACGCCCTGGCTTCCTTCCCGCTCATGGCGATTCCCTTTTTCGTTATCGCCGCGGAATTCATGGCTCGGGGAGGATCATCCAAATATCTTATCAATGCGGCCAATGCGGTTGTGGGATTCCTTCCGGGAGGGTTAGCCATCGTTTGCGTCTTAACCAGCATGATTTTCGCCGCCATCTGCGGTTCGAGCGTTGCCACGGCCCTGGCGATGGGCGTCATTATTATTCCGGCGATGATGAATCGGGGATACCCCCAGAGTTTCAGCTCCGGGCTGGTCGCCGCCTCGGGAACGATGGGAATCCTGATTCCGCCGAGTATTCCTCTGATCCTTTACGGGATTATCGCCGACGAATCCATCCCCAAACTTTTCATGGCCGGTTTCCTCCCAGGGCTCCTCCAGGGGGCACTCTATATCGGTTGGATCATCTATTACTCCAAAAAGATGAACTACCGGGGAGATACGCTTAAAAGCGGAGAAGAGATCGGTACGGCTCTTCTCAAAGCGCTGCCCGCCTTGTGTATTCCCGTAGTCGTCATCGGAGGCATCTATACCGGGTTTGTTACAGTTACAGAGGCGGCTGCCCTGGGTGCGGTTGCTGCGATTTTTGTAAGCTTGGCTGTATACAGAGAGTGTCGAATTCGGGATGTAGTAGAAATCACCGCCCAGTCTATGAAAGCCGCGGGGATGATCATGTTTATCATTTCGACGGCGATTGTGTTTGGAACCTGGTTGACCCAGGAAGGGATTCCTGCACAATTAGTTGATTATGTAAGGGAATTCGAAATTCCTTGGTGGGGATTTCTGTTTGTGGTTAATGTTATGCTCATCATTTTGGGGATGTTTCTCGAGGTGGTCTCCATTATGTTAATTACCTTGCCGATCTTTTTGCCTATGGTCCATGCCTTTGGAATAAACCCGATCCATTTTGCCATTATTATTACCGTGAATATGGAACTTGCGCTGATTACGCCGCCCGTGGGTTTGAATCTCTATGTCCTTTCAAATGTCACCCAGGCGCCTTTGTCTACGGTCGTTCGGGGCGTTTTTCCTTTTACTGTACTTTCCGCAATTCTTTTGTTGCTTGTAACGTACTGGCCGACGTTGAGCCTGTACTTGCCCGGATTGCTCATGAAGTGAAGGTCTGGAGGGGGAGATTCATGGTATGATCAGAGAAATTCGAGCAGAGAAAATTTCACAGGCAGTAAGAGATCTGTGCATTGAAGCCAACACAGATCTTGGAGAGGATCTCCTGAAGGCGTACGAAGTGGGAATGAGATCCGAAGAATCTCCTATCGGCAGAGAGATCTTCCAGCGGATTCTTGAAAACGCGAGAATTGCCCGGGAAAAAGGGCTTGCAGTTTGCCAGGATACAGGCCTCGTCGTCGTGTTTGTCGACATGGGGCAGGATGTACATGTGACAGGAGGCGATCTCTGCGCAGCTATCCATGAAGGGGTCCGACGGGGATATCTGGAAGGATATTTCCGTTCTTCCGTGGTGGAACCCCTAACGAGGGAGATATCAGGGGACAACAGCCCGGCCATTATCCATGTGAGCATTGTACCCGGTTCCGGGCTTGTGCTAAACTTGATCCCCAAAGGCTTTGGCGGAGAAAATTTTAGCAAGGTGGTCTTGTTTCCTCCGTCGGTGGGGATCTCAGGGGTGAGGGACTTTATTCTTGAAACAATCAAAAAGGCAGGCTCCAGCCCCTGTCCTCCGATTATTGTTGGTGTCGGAATTGGAGGAACCATGGAGAAGGCCGCAATTCTGGCAAAAAGATCGCTGCTGAGGCCTCTGGGAAGCAGCCATCCGGACCCTATGGTTGCCGCGATGGAAAGGGAGTTGTTGGATGAAATTAATAAACTGGGAATCGGTCCTCAAGGATTAGGGGGTACTGTCACCGCCTTGGATGTTCATATCGAAACCTTTCCCACCCACATTGCCAGTATTCCAGTCGCCGTAAACATCCAGTGCCACTGCCATCGCCACAAAGATGTCATTTTGTAAAGCCTTCAATCAGACAAAGGAGCTCCTTGAAACAATAAAATCCGGGGGATTATACACTATGCCAAATTACATTTCCTTACACACCCCTCTTGTACAGGATGAAATAGAGAAATTGAAGGCGGGTGACTGGGTTTTGCTGTCGGGAGCCATTTACACCGGGCGGGATGCAGCGCACAAACGTTTGTCCCTCCTATTGAAAGAAGGAAAACCGTTGCCTTTTGATGTCTCGGGACAAATGATCTATTACGTAGGGCCGACGCCGGCCAAACCGGGATCTGCATTGGGGTCGGCGGGACCTACGACCAGTGCAAGGATGGATATTTATACCCCGGCGCTTCTCGCCAAAGGGTTGAAAGGCATGATTGGTAAAGGGAACCGGGGAGGAATAGTGATTGAGGCGATGCGGAAGTATAAGGCCGTCTATTTTGCCGCCATCGGGGGCCTCGGCGCCCTTATGTCGGAGAAAATTCGGACGGCCGAGATCGTTGCTTACCCGGATCTGGGTACCGAGGCGATAAGGAAACTGGAAATCGTCGCGTTTCCGTTAATTGTGGCTATCGATTGCGCCGGAAATAATCTTTATGAAACGGAACCGATGAAATTCCAGCGGGTCTGAATGTAAAATCCGCTGCCTTCCATTATCATCAATGCCACGCCCACATGTTGTGTTCAAAATTCAATCGACACAAACCTTACAAGGAGGTTTTAATGCGTATCAAATCACTTAAAGCCATTCCGATTCATTACCCTTTGGAAGAGGTTTTCCGGGCTGGCACCTATCAGGTATCCAACCGCGACACCATCGTCACTGTGGTCGTTTTTGAAAACGGCGTTACGGGCGAGACCTACGGCGGCGACGAAGATATGGAACAGGACCGGGTCGTGGGACTTATCAACAAAGAGTTCCAGCCCTTCCTGGTTGGCCGGGACATCAATTCCCGGGAGGATATTGCTGAAGTTTACGATGATCTCATGAACTTACCCATCGACCTCGGTTACCGGGCCCTGATCGATCTGGACATGGGACGCCACGGAATTCAGCAACAGGCCTTGTCGCTGGTGGACCTGGTGCTTTGGGACGGACTGGGCAAACTCAAAAACAAGCCGGTCACCGAGTTGCTTGGCGGCGCGAAGCGCACATGCCTGCCGGTCATCAGCATCGGCGGCTATTATCATCTTAATGATCCCCAGGGTACAGCCGACGAAGCCGCAAAACTGCGTGAATTTGGCGTAGGCGGACTGAAGATGAAAGTCGGTCGCGCCACCTTTGAGGAAGACCTGGCGCGGATCAACGCAGCCTGGACGGCGGCAGGCAAGGATTTCTTGCTGGCCGTGGATGTGAACCAGGGCTGGACGGTCTCGCAGGCCAAAACATTCTGCGGGCAGGTCTCCGATCTGGGCCTGGCTTGGTTGGAAGAACCGGTTAAATGGTACGACTGCTTAACCGGGCTTGCCGAAGTGCGTAAGGAATCAAAGATTCCCATTGTAGCCGGACAAGGCGACATCTCCCAGTACCGGAGCTGCGACTTGGTCCGTTACGGAGCTGTGGATCAGCTCAACACGGATATGACTCTGGTGGGCGGCATCACCGCCTGGATGCGCGTGGCCGCGTTTGCCGAAAAATACGGTGTCAGCATGGGGCATCACGAAGAACCGCAGGTCTCTCTTACCACCCTATCCGTGGTAAAACGCAACGCCCCGGTGGAAATTTTTGCCAATGAAAAGCGCGATCCCCTCTGGCGCAAGATCATGAAGAACCCGCCACGCGTGGCTGACGGGTTCATGGACGTGCCCGATGGTATAGGTCTCGGCATTCCGCTGAACTGGGATTTTATAAACAAATTTAAAAGGGCATAGTGTTGAACAGGGTATCATTCCCGTTCCCGCATTGTTCTCATATGCAAGAAAGCCAGAGCAGGAGTTTCTCGGCGACGGCGATGAACTTCACGGCGGGCCGGGTCGGGTCCGGCTCCTCGATTATTACGAAACCGTTGCGCTTTGTCCCGCGATTTCGGGAAGGCGGAAACGGAATGGATCCGGGAATAATGGATAATGCTGTTCTTCTTATTTACCCGCCTGCGGCGAAGGCCTGCGAGGCGCCGGGGGGACCGGCGCGGCTGGCGGGATCGCTCCGGCGCCACGGCGTTGCCTGCCGGGTCTGGGACGCCAACCTGGAGGGACAAATGCGGCTGATGGAGGTGGGGCGGTCCGGAGCGGAGGCTTCCGCGGACACCTGGACGCGGCGGGCGGCAAAGCATCTTGAGAAAAACCTTGCCGCCCTTCGCTCCCGCGGGCTCTACCGGAATCCCGACCGCTACCGGCGTGCGGTCATGGATATGAACCGCCTCCTGGCGACGGCGGCTAGACCTTATGGTGTCCGCTTGAGCCTCGCAGATTACGAGGACAAATGCTTTTCACCCGTCCAGAGCATCGATCTCCTTCAGGCCGCCGCAGCGCCGGAGACCAATCCGTTCTACCGCTGGTTTCGCGGGCGCCTTTCGGAGATTCTCACCGAAACCCCCGTCACGCACGCCGGATTTTCCCTGAATTACCTGAGCCAGGCCCTTACGGCCTTCGCCATGATCGGTTTCCTCCGGCAGGCGTTTCCGAAGATCCGGATCGTTCTCGGCGGGGGTCTTATCACCTCATGGATCCGGCGGCCGAACTGGAAGACTCCTTTCATGGGTCTTGTGGACGCTTTGATCGCGGGACCGGGGGAGGCCCCGCTCCTCGCCCTCCTTGGGAAGGAACACGACGGCGGCGCGGACCGGCCGGACCTCGGAGGCTTTTCCCTGACCGATTACCTCTCGCCGGGGACGGTTCTTCCCTACAGCGCTTCCAGCGGTTGCTGGTGGCGGCGCTGTTCCTTCTGCCCGGAGCGGGCCGAGGGCAACCCTTATCGGCCGCTTCCGCCCGCGCAGGTTACGGCGGACCTCCGCGCCCTGGTCGCGGAGACGAAACCGGCGCTGATCCACCTTCTCGATAACGCGATCAGCCCTGCGCTTCTGGATGCCCTGACTGCGGAGCCGCCCGGGTCGTCCTGGTACGGCTTTACCCGCGTCACATCCTGCCTCGTCGATTCCGATTTTTGTTTGCGCATGAGGGATTCCGGCTGCGTCATGCTGAAGCTGGGGCTGGAGTCGGGCGATCCGGGGGTTCTTGATGCCCTCAACAAGGGGATTGACTTGCCGACTGTCTCCGCGGCCCTGAAAAATTTGAAGGCGGCGGGGATTGCGACCTACGTTTATCTCCTTTTCGGAACACCCGCGGAAACCCCCGCGGCGGCCCGGCGGACACTCGCCTTCACTGAGGAGCACGCGGAAGAGATCGGTTTTTTGAACCTGGCCATCTTCAACCTTCCGGCTTACGGTCCCGAGACAGGGGCGTTCGATACGGGGGAATTCTACGCTGGCGATCTCTCCCTCTATCGTCCATTTTTCCACCCGAGGGGTTGGAACCGAGGCGAGGTCCGGTGTTTTCTGGAGCGGGAGTTCAAAAAGCGCCCCGCCGTTGCCGGAATCCTCCGGCGCGATCCGCCCTTCTTCACTTCGAACCACGCACCGTTCTTTGCCCCACATTGGGACCTTGCCTTGTGACGGACGACGCCATCATATTTCCCTCGCCCTATCCGTATTGTACCTGTCCGCATTTTACCTTGACAAACAATTACCTGTATGGTTTAGTAAAAAGCTAATTAATTTCAACTGGGGTTTAATTTATGAAAAAGACATTGACAACATTCAGCAACACCAAACGAAAACGCACCCATGGCTTCCTCGTCCGGATGGCCACCCGGGGCGGCAGGGCTGTCCTCAGCCGAAGACGGGCGAAGGGCAGGAAGAAACTTGCGGTATGATCCCAGCGGGTGGACCAAGGACAGGTCGGTGAAGCTCCGGGAAAGGGGCGGTACGACATGGAATCCCAAACCTTTGGCAGGGATGAACGCATTCGGAAAAGACAGGATTATTTGCGGATCTATCAGGAGGGGGTACGGAGAACCTCGGCGCGTTTCACCATCATCACATGCCGGAACCGGACAGGAGTCAGAAGACTGGGCATGACGGTCAGCAAGAAAACGGGGAACGCCGTAGAGCGAAACAGGATAAAGCGCGTTTTGCGCGAGTTTTTCAGATTGAACAAATCCAGGCTTCCAGCTTCTCAGGACATCGTGATCATCGCTAAAAGAGGAATATTGCCGCTGACGTACAGAGATGTGTGCACAGAGCTGGAGAGCTGCCTGATCCAAAGAGCCGATGTCTGAAAACCTTTTCATGCGGATATTGGGAAATCTTCTTGTAGCGCTGATCCGCGCTTACCAGATCAGCATCTCGCCCCTCCTGGGTCCCTGCTGCCGTTTTTACCCGAGTTGTTCCGAATATGCGATCATTGCCGTCCGGCGTTACGGTCCTGTTCGGGGAGGCTTTCTGGGCCTGATGCGGATTCTTCGCTGTCACCCTTTCCACACCGGCGGTTATGACCCGGTGAAGTAAAAAATTAAGAGAACATCTGGAGGTAGGGATGGACAAGAGAACCCTTCTCGCCGTTGTCCTGTCGATTATTGTATTGCTGGTTTATCAGAACTTTTTTGTCAAACCGCCTGTCAAGACGGCGCCAACCCGGCAGGAAACCACCGTCGCCTCGCAGACGGCCAGGCCGACCCCTGCGGCAACAACAGCAGCGCCGGCCGTCGCGACCATTCAGCCGGCAACGACGGGCCGACTCACCGCCGTACAACCCGTGACCGGCACCGAGCGGGAGGTGATTGTGGAAACCTCCCTCTACCGGGCCGTTTTCACCACGCGGGGCGCCTCCCTGAAATCCTTTCAACTGAAGCAGTACAAGACAGAGGTTGCCGACAGCGAGGATCTCGTTGATATCTTCATGCGCATGATCGGCCGGGGGAAACCCAAACCGGAAGGCGGTCCGAAGCCCATCGAACTGATCCATGTCTCGGAGGGAATGCCCCGGCCGCTTTCCGTCTCCTTCCCCGACTCGACTGTCGATATCCCCGGAGACGGGTTTTACGAGGCGGGTAGCAGCCTGCTCGACATGACAAAGGGCGGGGAATCCCGCCGTTTGATCTTCGCTCAGTCTTATCCGGGCGAACTCAAGGTTGAAAAAGCATTTACCTTTCACCCGGACAAATACAGCTTCGAGTTGGAGGTTCGGGTCCATAACCTCGGAGGCGCCCCTCTGAACCAGAACGGCGGCCTGACCTGGTACCAGTACGTCGATCCTGCCGCGCCAATCGACAGTTACGGTCATGATGGCCCCGTCTCCTACATCGGGAAGAACATCGACCGTCCCGAGGTCGGTAAGATGGAGGCGGACAAGACGTTGGGTCCCAACGTCTCATGGGGCGGTTTCGAGAGCAAATACTTCATCGCCTCGCTGATTCCGCAGAACCCGTCGCTGACGAGCTTCCGGATGACGAAGGACGGCAACAATCTGATCGCCGTCGGCCTTAAGGGGCCGAAGAACGTGATCCCGCCAGGCCAGATTGGTCTCTTCAACTATTCCCTCTATCTGGGACCGAAGGATTACAGCCTCCTCAAAGCCCAGAACCTCGGACTGGAAAACGCCATCGATTTCGGCGACTGGCTCAAATGGCTGGCTATTCCGCTTCTGATCATCCTCAAGTTTCTCTATGGTTACGTCCACAATTACGGGATCGCGATCATCATCCTGACCATCCTGATCAAGCTGATTTTCTGGCCCCTGGGAAACAAGAGCTACAAGTCGATGAAGGAGATGCAGAAGCTCCAGCCGCTGATGGTCGCGCTGCGCGAGAAATACAAAAGCGACAAGGCGCGGCTCAGCCAGGAGACGATGGCCCTCTACAAGGCCCACAAGGTCAATCCCATGGGGGGATGCCTGCCGATGATCGTCCAGATCCCCGTTTTCTTCGGCCTTTACAAGGCGCTGCTCTACGCGATCGAACTGCGTCACTCCCCCCTCTTCTGGTGGATTCAGGACCTCTCCGCGAAGGATCCCTATTACATCACGCCGTTGGTCATGGGTGCCACGATGTTCATCCAGCAGAAGATGACTCCCACGGGGGCCGATCCCATGCAGGCGAAGATCATGCTCTTTATGCCCATCATCTTCACCTTCATGTTCCTTAACTTCCCGTCGGGTCTGGTCATCTACTGGCTGTTTAACAACATCATCAGTATTGGTCAGCAGGTGTACATCAACAAAAAACCGGCATAGAGGTGTATTAAACCATGGAAGGAATCGAAATCGAAGGAAAGAACATCGATGAAGCCATAGAAAAGGCGTGCAGGGAATTTCGGGTCCCCCGGGATAAACTGAACATCGAGATCATTGCGGATGGGAATTCCGGTTTTCTCGGTCTTGGGGCGAAAAAGGCCCGGATCCGGGCGGGGCTCCTTTCCATCGACATGACGATCGATACCATGATCTCCAGGACAGAAACGGCGGTCCCGGCCCGGATGAAAAAATTTGCCGCACCGACGATGGAAGGTCACGGAGCCGGAAGCGCCGCCGCCGGTAGTGGGCTGAAATTTACATCACCCACCCCGAAAACGCGCCCGGCTGTTCAGCCTGCAGCAACGCGCCAGTTGGTCAAGATAAAGGCGCCGGAATACACGGAACACCGAACGGCTGCGAAACCGCATTCAGCGTTTTCCGCCGTTGATGACGGCTTACCGCCCGCTGAGAAGGCCAAACGGCTTCTCGAAGGGCTCCTGGTCCGCATGGAGTTAACGTCCCCGGTAACCGTGGAAGAAACAGAGCAGGCGATCATTCTGAACATCCAGGGAGACGGCAGCGGCCTGCTCATCGGGAAGCGGGGGCAGAACCTCGACGCCATTCAGTACATTGTGAACAAGGCGGTTCACCACACCGCAAATGGCCACAAGTTGATTATCATCGACACGGAGGAGTACCGCAAGCGACGCGAGGAATCCCTTGTAGCCCTTGCGGTGAGGCTCGGCGACAAGGTCAAGAAGACGAAGAGACCGGTAACGGTCGGCCATATGAACGCCCACGACCGCCGTGTCATCCACATGGCCATGCAGAACGACGAAATCCTGACCACGAAGAGCCGCGGCGAAGGCGAATACCGGAAGATTTTGATCCTGCCTGCCCGGCGAGGCACGGACCAGACCGACGCTTGACGGCAAACGTGCATCATCCATGTTACGCAATGCAGGGGCCGGGTGCGGATCGATATCCCGCAGAATGAAGGCATCCCGACAAGGGGGGAGGCCCTGATTCCATGACCTCCAGGGATACCATTGCAGCCATCGCGACCCCTCCCGGCATCGGGGGGGTCGGCCTGATCCGCATCAGTGGACCGGCGGCGGAAGGGATCGCCATGCGGCTTTTCCGTCCTTTGCCCCCTGCTGGCTTCCTTTCACATCACCTCTACCATGGCGAGATCGTCTCCCCGGATACAGGCGCCGTCCTTGACGAGGTTCTCATCTCCTTTCTGAGGGGACCCCGTTCCTACACCGGAGAAGACACACTGGAAATCAGTTGTCACGGCGGGCCACTCATCCTCAGGACCGTCCTCGAGGAGGTTCTGCGGGCCGGGGCTCGTCCGGCCGAACGGGGGGGATTCACAAAACGTGCCTTCCTGAACAACCGCCTCGACCTGTCCCAGGCGGAGGCCGTCCTGGATATCATTACCGCCCAGACCCGTCCGGGGCTCGCTGCCGCCGTCGGCCGCCTGAAAGGGAAACTCTCCGGACGGATCGAGGCGATCCGCAGTGAAATCATCGATCTCCTTGCCGAAATCGAAGCGGACATCGACTTTTCCGAGGACGGCAGCGCCGAAATGACAACCGGAGACCCCCTTTTGCATATCCGGCGAATCATTGAACGAATCACCGCCCTCGCAGCAACGTATCGTCAAGGCCGGATTTACCGGGAAGGAATCGGCGTCGTGATTGCCGGCCGTCCGAACGTTGGGAAATCATCCCTCCTGAACCGTCTCCTCGGCGAAAAACGGGTGATTGTCACTTCTATTCCGGGGACGACGCGAGACCTCATTGAGGAGACCGTTGATCTCGGGGGGATTCCTGTCCGCTTGACCGACACCGCCGGGCTCCGGCCGCCGGAAAGCGCCATCGAAAAGGAGGGGATCGATCTCGTCTGGGAAAGGCTGGAGACGACCGACGCTGTTCTCATCCTCCTTGACGGGAGCGCGGATCTTACGGCGGATGACCGGGAGCTTCTTGCCAGAATGACAGCAAAACCGCTGCTCCCGGTTTTTAACAAATCCGACCTGCCCCCGCGCCTCGAAGAGGAATCGCTGAAGGGACTCCTTCGCGAGGGGACGCCCCCGGCCATTCGAATCTCCGCGAAATACGGCGACGGGATAGACCGCCTCACTGCGGCGCTTCGTGACCTGGTCCTTGCGACGCCGGCAGAGGAGACGCAGGAAACGATGATCGCGCATCTCCATCATAAAACCGCTCTTGAAAAGGCGGCATCAGGACTGGTTCGCGCCCGCGACGGTATGAGCGGCGGCACCCCCGCGGAATTCGTTGCCCTGGAGGTCCGCGAGGCTCTGGACGCAATTGGAGAGATTACCGGCCGGACAACGCCGGAGGAGGTCCTCGACCGCATCTTTGCAAACTTCTGCATCGGGAAGTAGGATTGCCGCCTTGCAAAGCCCAAGGAACGGCTCAAGAAGTGATTCCTTCAGAAAAACTTGGATCATGGCCGGGTCGAAGCAAGCAGCCCTGTGGCTATGGACCTCGCTCATCTCCGGCCGGGTCCGGATGGGTCCGCATCCCCGCCGCGTCCGGCGGCATGAACCCGATCTGCCTCAACAATTTCAGGGTGGTTTTCGTGGCGGAGAGGTCCCGGATCTCCGCAGGTGAAAGCCAGCGTGCTTCGAGGGCGTCATCGGCTGCTTTCACTTCGCCGCTTACATAATCCGCAGCCATATCGACGATCACATAGTGGAAACGAAATCGCCCTTCACCATCCCTCTCGAAGGAATCGCACGTAAAAACAGGAGCCCCGGCGCGGATAACGATTCCCGTTTCTTCCAGGATTTCCCGTTCGGCACACTCCTGGAGGGTTTCCCCGAGCCGGAGACCGCCGCCCGGAATCGCCCAGAGTCCCCGTGCGGGAGCTGCGCCCCTCCGGACAAGGAGGACACGGCCGTCCCGCACGACAACCGCCCCCACGCCGACCCGCGGGTGGTCCGGATATTCCCGACCTGCCATATATTGCTCCCTTAAGACTTGGAAATCGTGATCCCTCCGCGCTAGACATTTTTCGTGCCGAAAAATCTCCAATGCACGCTTCCGGGATCCGGTTTCCAAGTTGATAAACCGTTTTCTCTATTTCCCCGTAATGCGAAAAGTGAACCGGGTCGTACGGGGATCTTCTTTGCCGTTGAACACACGTTCGGTGAAAGTTACGCACCTCATCCGATCGATGAGCAAAACGGTCGAGGAGCGGGTTCCGTAAACGGGGCTCTCGATGAAAAGAGAGGAGAGAATCCTCTCCCATGCAAGCCCCACCCCTGTGTCGGGCAGGCGGTCGTCCGGCGACCGGGTTCGGTCGGCCAGGAGATCAAAAAGCGCCTCTCGGGACAGACCTTTTTTTTCTTTCAAAAGGGCCAGAAAAGCCGTTTTCCCCTGCTCAACCTTTGGCCAGGGGGTGTCAAGAAGGCGATTGCTCAGGCCGTAAATTCCGGATTTCAGACGCTGTGCTGCGCCGCGATTTGAAAAATAGAAAAGTCGCGCAGGATCGCCGACAAGCAGACTGAACCCGTTGAAACAATTAGCATCGTGTTTGATCCGGTTGATATAGGCCCCCGGAGTTTCCCGGCCGCGGAGATAATCGCTGACCAGTTTTCCCCGCGACGGGGCCCCGATTTTCAGGGATGCCGGATCTCGGTAGTTGGTGACTGCGGCGAATCTCCCCGTCCGGGTTATCCCGAGCCAGGTTCCCCCCTCTCTCAGATCGCGGCCCGCAAGCAGATCCGGCGCGTCCTGCCAGAAAGCTGCAGGCGCCGACGGTCTTTCATAGAACTCGTCCCGGTTTGCCGCAAGAACGAGCGGAAAATTCTCATGCATTCTCCAGGCGAACAGAATCAGGCACATGATCCGGCGAGCCTCTGCCTGACTTCGGCCAGGATTTTCCCCATCACCTCACCCGCGGAGGCATGGATGACGACGTCCGCAATGTTGTCTGCCGGCGTTGCACTCAAATTGACGATCACGAGTCCGGCTCCCGCCTGCTTGGCGTAGAGGGGCAAATAAGCTGCCGGGTAAACAACGAGCGACGAGCCTACAACAATCAGAAGATCGCAGCGGTTCGCACGCCCAGTCGCCTCTTTCAGGGTTTTCTCGGGAAGAGTCTCGCCGAAGAAGATCACGTCGGGTTTCAGAATTCCGGTACAGCTCCCGCAGACAGGGACCTCTTCCGATTCCCCGCTCCCTTGGAGAATCTCAGCTATGGGGTAGCGTTTTCCGCAGCCGAGACAACGGATCCACCGCATATTGCCGTGCAGTTCAAACACATTCGCGGGGCCGTTTCCCGCCCTTTGGTGGAGGTTGTCGATGTTCTGGGTGATGACGCAGTTCAATCGCCCCAGCCTTTCCAATTCCGCAATCGCCTCGTGGGCGGCGTTGGGTCGGGCATCCTGGAACAGATTACCGGAGATGAAGAAGCGCCACTGTTTTCTCCGCGTTTCCGCGTTCGTCAGGAATTTTTCGATCGTGAAATCCTCCGGATCGAATTTTGTCCAGAAGCCGCCGGGACTGCGGAAGTCGGGGATCCCGGATTCCGTGCTGATGCCCGCACCGGTAAAAACGACGATATTCTCCGCCTTCGTGATCATCCCCGCGACCCGGCCGATCTTCTCTTCCTGTCCCTGATCGATCATTGACCCTGCTCCGCGATGCCGTTCAACCGCTAAGATTGCCCGATCGTAATAATATAGCCGAACTCCAACGAAAAAACAAAATGAAAACCCGTGCCCGGCAGCCGTGACGGCTGGAAGGTCCTTTCCACCCCCGTTGAAATGTCCGAAATCCGTTATCTTCTTGACACATCGTGGACCTTCTGCTTATATATAAAAGGAATTCATTCTATTTCTAAACCGTTTTCTGCCGGCAGGCCGGTTCTTTTCCGGCGGGGGAAAAGAGGAATTGTTCCCATGATCGACAATACCCTGACGATGCTCAATACCCTACGGATTCAGGACATCCTGGACATCGCCATCATTTCGGTCATGATCTCGGCACTCCTGATCTGGTTCAAGGATCGGGCGTCCCGCTTCGTCTTTCTCGGCATCACCCTGCTTGGAGTCGTCTATATCCTTGCCCGCTTCTTCCAGCTCTATCTGACCGCCGTTGTCCTCCAGGCCTTTTTTGCGATCCTGCTGTTCGTCCTCGTGGTCATCTTTCAGGAGGACCTCCGGCGTTTCTTCGAACAACTGGCCCTTCTGGGACGTTTCCGGAAGCGGTTCTTCGGGGTCGCCGCATTCAACGAAAGTGCGGAGATCCTTGCCCAGACTACGGCCGACCTTGCACGCAAGAAGGTCGGCGCCCTGATCGTGCTTCAGGGTCATGACCCCCTCGACCGCCACCTCACGGGGGGGAGCAACCTTGACGGCATTCTGAGCCAGCCCCTCTTAGAGAGCATCTTCGATCCCCATTCGATCGGCCA
>JAFGRP010000188.1 GCA_016935075.1 Deltaproteobacteria bacterium
AACGTCGCGATCCTGCTCGTCCACGATTCGCACCAAAACGTGGTGTACCTCCTTGCCGACGGATCCGGCCTTCCGGATCGAATCCTCCAGATCCAGCGCGGTGATTCGGAAGGTCTCCGTCATTCCGTACCCCTGGGAAAAGAAGATCCCCTTTTCATCCTGGTATTTCTGAATCACCGGAACCGGCATCGGCGCCCCGCCCGCGATAAAGAAATGGACGTGGGAAAAATCCGCCTTCTCCCACCCCTCGGTCCGGGTGAGGAGCTGGAACATGACCGGTATGGCAAACATATAGTTGATCTTCTCCCGGCAGATCAGACCGATCACCTCGGACGCGTTGTAGAACCCCTTTAGGACGAGGGAGCCGCCCGCATAGAGGACCGGCAGCGCCGAGGCGCCGAGGGCGCCTATATGGAACATCGGCGCCACGACAAGTGATTTGTAGCTGCGGTTGATCCCGCAACCGACGACCGAGTTGATCGAACCGAACAACACGTTTTCGTGTGTCAGTACCGCCCCCTTGGGATCCCCGGTCGTTCCGGCGGTGTACATGATGAACAGGGGGTCGGCGAGCATCACCTCTTCTTTGGGATTCGGTTCCGCAACGGGAAATGGGGCGACGGCCCCGGCGAGAATGGGATCGTCCCCGGTATCGCCGCCGTGGCGGAAGCAGCGCGGCATCCCGGGCCAGGAGGCCTTCACCTCCCCGATCTTGCCGGTAAAGTCCGCCGAATAAACGATAACCCGGGGGGCGCAGTCCCGGAAGATATAGACCAGCTCCGGCACGGCCAGACGGAAATTGACCGGCGCCATGATCGCCCCTGTTTTGGCGCAGGCAAAGAATATTTCTAAAAACTCCGATGAATTTGACATCAGAACGGCTACCCGTTCCCCCTTGCCGACCTCCCAGGCCGCAAGCGCATGGGCCATCCGGTTCACACGCTCGTTGAACTCGCGGTTCGAAAAGGAGCGCGCGTCTTCCTCCTTCAGGAACGGCCCCTCCGGATAGATCGCCGCCCGCCAGAAAATCCATTCGCCTACATTCATCCCGTCTCCTTCAAAACTTCATAATTATCGATAAGGTCTCGTTTTTCTGCGCGGGAAGAATACGAAGGCGGGATTTGTTTGTCAAGGCGATTTTATCGCGGCATGTCGTGTTGAGATAGGGGACGCGGGAAGTTCCCCGCGGCAAGCCGCGGGGAACTTTACTTCAAACATTCGTGATTAAAGGAATTTGAATAACAATCCCCTGGAGTCTATTCAAAATCTCAAAATAACGATTTAAGTAAGTGAGGGCCACCTCATTCATAATGATAAAACCCACCATGCAATCGGTTTCTAAGAGATTTCTCAATTTTTTCGCGTTAATAACCAGGACATCCGCAGGTTCTGCACATTTGGCCTCCATTAGATAATACTCAGAGCCAAGCAGAGACGACATGCCGAATAGATCCCCCGTTTCCACCTTGGAAATAACGATTCTGAATTCCTCGAGTTTGGCTGGCAAATGGAGAAATACGCTTCCCTGAAGCAGTACAAACACGTGGTCGGCCTTTTCACCGTGATCGAATATCAGATCATTCTTCCGATATTTCCTTCTTTCAGAGAACCCGCTGATCCGGTTCACTTCTTCAATGCTGAATTTACTGAAGAGGACATGCCCTTTTAAAATGCTTTCGACTTTCATATTTCACCTCCTTTTTTAAGAACGTCTTCCATATCTTGAGGAATCTTACATCCGGGACGTCCCTCGATCCTTCAGGAAACCTTCCGGAGCTGAATCCGCGCCACCCAGCGATCATCGACCTTGATGAGCCTTTCAACAGCGACGGCCGGGAGTCACGCAACCGGCGGCCGATTCCCTGCCCCTCTGCCGACGGGCAGGCGCGACCGGGTTTGAAAAAACTATAAAAGATCAGCAAACCGGACAGGATGACGTAGGTGGCGCCGATGATCAGATTCCGATGGGCAATGTCCTGCGGGAGGGAGGTGTGGATGCCCCAGGCGAAGACGGCGAAGAAGAGATATCCTAGGAGTTTTTCCAGCAGGAATTGCAGCAACGCCGAAAAATTCTGCAGGACGCTTTTCCCCTCCCCCAGCAAGTACGAAACCAGGACGGGCGCGCAACAGGTTGCGCATACCCCTCTGCTGCTGAGACCAGGAACAAACCCCTGCATGACAATCCCCCGATGGCTGCTTAATACCGTCAGTGAATATGTCTGTTGATCATTGCATTGACAAGAACATGCTGTTGCGCATCTTGAGGATAAGGAAAGAAGTTTCGTATGTCAATGAGATTTTATCAGATGAGCTTTTATTACAGGGGATTTCGTCGCATCCTGTTCGAATACCAGGCAGGCATAAGTCCCGCCGAAGGAGATCCCGCTTAGAAGCCCCTTCTTCACCGGCCGGCATCGGGCCTCCCCGATTACAAACGGGAGGGAGCAGATCGGTGCCGTCAGGCCCGCGACGGGCGGCACAATCCCCTCCCGAATCGACAGGGCCAGGGCGGCGGCCCGGATCCCGCCCCCGGCGAAGATCTCCCCCGTCGCCCCCTTGATCGACGTGATCAGCGGCTGGGCGTCGCCACCGCCGAAAATGCGTTCATAGACCGCCGCCTCCATCGCGTCAGGCTCGCGGCCGCCGTTTGCCGCCGCCTGGATGCAATCGATCTCCGGCGGCGTTACACCCGCCATCCGGAGGGCGCGTTCGGCGGACAGCCGGAATCCCTTCGGATCTTTGGGCCACCCTGTCGCCGGCGACGGGGAGGAGGCCAGACCCCAGCCGGATATTTCGCAATAGGAAGCCGCCCCGCGCTCCCGGGCGAGTTCCCCGACCTCCAGGCAGACAATACCGCACCCCTCCCCCATGACGGGTCCGTTGCGGGCCGGATCGAAGGGCCGGGCGCCCTCCGCGCCGCCGTTCGCAGGCGAGAGAGCGCGGAACCGGCCGAGGGTCTCGTAGAAGAAAGGGGACAGGATATCCGCTCCGCCGGCCAGGATCACGTCCGCCGTGCCGCGGCGGATCTCCATGGCGGCGTAGGCGATCGCTGTCTCTGCGGAGACGGCCTGATGGTTGACCGTCGTGTTCACGCCGCGAAATCCCAGTTCGATGGAGGCGTGGCCGGCGGGGGCGTTCATAACCGTGTTGGGCACATGGATGGGGTTGACCATGCCGGGACCTTCCGTGAACAGAATCCGGGCGCTTATGACCTTGAGTTCCGTGTTCCCGAAGGCCGTCCCCATCACGATGCCGATCCGGTCCCGGTTCGCGTCGCTCACGGCAATCCCGGCGTCGTCCAGAGCCATCCGGACAGAGGCCGTCGTCATGGCCGAAAGGCGGTCCATTTTTCTCAAGTTTTTCAGGGAA
>JAFGRP010000189.1 GCA_016935075.1 Deltaproteobacteria bacterium
GCCGCCAAGGTGAGGTTTTTTGCGCTGGGCCAGAAGGCCTGGGGCATCAACAACCTGTTGAGCATCTGCAACTTCACATCGGTGCCCATCCACGCCATGACCTTCCGCAACCTGGTCGAGGCGGTGCGGGCGGTCACCGGCTGGGACACGAGTCTTTATGAAATCATGCTGGCCGTGGAGCGGTCGATGGTCATGTCGCGGATGTTCAACCTGCGGGAGGGCCTGGGGCCGGAAGACGACCGCGTGATTCGACGGTGGCATGAAGCAATGCCGGGCGGGCCCCTCCAGGGCAGGAAAATCGATGAGCGGGAGTTCCGGCGCGCGGTCGGGCTTTTCTACGAACTGTCCGGCTGGGACCCGCAAGGCCGGCCGACGTTCGGGAAATTGGTGGAACTGAATCTCGAATGGCTGCAATCGGAGATACCGGGATGACGATACGCGTTCGCGTGAGCCTTTATTCAGGTCTTCGCATCAACCGATTTTCAGAGGCCGAGGTCGAATTACCCGGAGGCGCCACGATGACCGATTTGCTGGACAAGCTGCAAATACCGATGCAGGACGTCGGCGTTGCCGTGGTGAACGCCCGCAGCGGAACCTTTCAGCAGGAGTTGCAGGCAGACGACAGAATTACGCTCATTCCACCCATCGGCGGCGGCTGATGCGCCCGATACCTCCGCTCTATGCAACCGCCCTGCCGGCCCCGGCTATCCGGATCGGAAAGACCGGATCCATGAGTGCCCTGGATGTATCCCCATACGATTTTAATTGGAATAAAATGTTAAAATCGATATAGCGCTCTCCGCGGCTTCCCGGAATCCCGCATCACAAGGTAACGGGGATATGGCATGCCGGATTGCCGATCATACCCATTGCGATGATTGAAACCGTTCAGAAAAGACCCTGCGCCCTGCTCTGGGACGAATCGTTCCTCTGGGGAGTGATGGCCTGGCAGGCGCTCAAGGCGGCGGGACTGCCCTTTGATCTCCTCCGGTCGGAGGATATCCGTCAGGGCGCCCTTTCCCGTTACCGGATGATCTTTGTCCCGGGCGGCTGGGCATCGAACAAGCTCGATGCCTTGGGAGAGCGGGGGCTGGAGAGGATCCGGCGTTTCGTCGCCGACGGCGGCAGTTATCTGGGGATCTGCGGCGGCGGGGGACTGGCCACCCAAAACGGCCTCGGTCTCCTGCCGATCCGGAGGCGGTCCTCATCGGAGAGGGTCCCCAGCTTCAGCGGCCGCATCCGCCTTTCCCCAAACGCGCATGTGATCTGGAAAGATGTTGAAACACCCGTCTTTTGGATCTGGTGGCCGTCGCAATTCCGGGTCGCGGACCCGAATGTCCATGTCCTGGCCGGATATGAAGCGGCGCAACCGGACGCCTTCAGTTCGGATATCCAGGTTGCGGATGGGGAGAGCGTCGGCTGGTCCGGTCTGGAGCGGCGCTACGGGATCCTTTTAAACCCGGCGCGCCTGCATGGCGAGCCCGGGGTTGTCGAGGGCTGTTTCGGCCGCGGCAGGGTGATCCTGTCGCTGGTCCATTTCGACACGCCCGGAGACCAAAATGGCGTTTTGGTCCTGCGAAACCTCTGGACCTATCTGTCTGCCGGTGGTTCTGTCTGCCCTGAAACCGGCACAGGAAGCGCAAAGAAACGATCCGATCGGGGTCTCCCGCAAGCCGGGAGACGGACCGGCCCGGCTCTCCCCCCGGCGGCGTTGGAAACGGTCGGGGAAATTCGGGCGGCCGTTGGGGAACTGATCGCCGCAGGCGCGAAAAATTTCCTTTGGTATTGGCGGAATCCCCTCCTCCTTCAGTGGCGCCGCGGCGTCCGGGGCCTCGAATATTCCACGCTGGCCGTGATGACCGGGGAGATCGCAAAACGCCTCGGTGAACCCGCCGCCTTGGGTCCTGAAGGCCGGCCGGCGCTTCCCGAACCGCTGGATCCCTCGTGCCTGCAGGAGAATCTGGAAGAGATCCGGGGGCTGCTCCTCCCCTTTTGCGAAAAGGCGAAACGCCTTCTGCTCTTGGAGCGGTTCGGCATGATGAACGCCCCCCTCTCGCCGATGGTCTGCGAGGATCCCGGGATCAGCCGACTGAGGCGGGAGCTTTTTGGTTCGGAGATGAGTCACGGAGGAGAATTCAAGCGTCTCATAGACAGGGTGGATATTTTATTGTATAGCCTGATCCGGGGGGAATGAATCCTCTTTTCTTGAAAGGACGTCTGCGCGATCGGCACTGAAACAGGGAGAGATCAATCCATCATGGAATTATCCATCATCGCTTCCGGAAGCAACGGCAATTGTTATCTTTTGCAATCCGCAGGGGCCTCCGTCCTGTTTGATGCCGGCAAGAGTTTCTCCGAAACGGAAAGGCGGATGGCCGCCCTGGGCAGGGACATCCGGCAGGTGGATGGCATCGTGCTGTCCCATGCCCACGGGGATCATTACCAGGGGATCGGGCCGATCGCGAGAAGACTTCATATTCCCGTTTATGTCCGGGAGGAGGTTTATGCGGCGTGCCGGCGGAGGCTGGGACCGGTCGATGTCTGCCATTTCGAGAACGGCTTCAGGATCGGGGATATGGAGATCATTCCCGTTGAAACCTCCCACGATGTCAGCTCCTGCGGCTTTGTCGTCGGCCGTCTCGGGATTTTCACCGATACGGGCTGTGCGACCTCCCAGATGAAAGAGGTCATCCGGGACCTGGACGCCGTGCTTCTGGAGTCGAATTACGATGAAGAGATGCTGATGAACGGCCCCTACCCCCTTGATCTCAAGGAACGGATCGCATCCGACCGGGGCCACCTGAGCAACGAAGACGCAAGCGATTTCATCCGCCGGTATGGAGATCACCTCTCGCAGGTCTTCCTGGCCCACCTGTCCGAAACCAACAACAGCGCGGACAAGGTGAAGGAAACCTTCGAATCCTTCAACGAGGATCGGCCCTGCGTCGTCTGTTCGCGATACCGGCAAACGGGAACATTCCGAATCGGATGATGGGGGTCAGTGATGGGGGTCAGGTCTTGAAATTTAGCGTTCACTCCATGAACGCTAAATTTCAAGACCTGACCCCCCATGTTTTCAGCGGCAGCTGGTGCAGACGGCCAGATCGTCCACCGGGACGCCCGTCTTGGAACTGATGTAGGCCAGTTGGTCCTCGGGAGCGAAGTACCGCCCGCAGACCTTGCAGGCTTTCATCTTGAAGGTCCTGCCCCAGATCGTCCGGGTGTCGCCGGTGGTCTCCATTTCGATGTGGCCCGTGGGACAGACGTAGGCGCAAGCGCCGCAGCCGATGCAGGTCGCCGACGCCTCCTGGAAGGGGGTGCAAACATTCTTTTCCGTCCCCCGATAGGAGAAGCCGATGGCGCTGACCCCGACGATCTTCTCGCAGGTCCGGACGCACATCCGGCACAGGATGCACTTCACGCCGTCCTGGTCCGGTTTGAATCTCGGCTCGGCCGCAACGCCCATCTCGGCCGCCATCTCCTGGAGCTGCTCCGACGCGGGGCAGCGGGCCAGAAGGAGCTGGAGGACCAGGCGGCGGACGTTCATCGCCCGCTCGCTCTTCGTTTCCACGACCAGTCCCTCTGCAACGGGATAAAGGCAGGACGCAACGATGCGCGACCTCTTCCCCTGCTTGGCCTCGACAACGCAAAGACGGCAAGACCCCGAGGGTTCAAGCGACTCGTGGGAACACAGGGTCGGGATGACGATGCCGTTCTCCCGGGCGACTTCCAGGATAGTCCGCCCGGCCTCCGCTTCGATTTTCTTGTTGTCTATCGTCAGATTGATCATTTTTACCTTTACCTCACGATGATAGCGTCAAATTTGCAGCTTTCCCTGCAGGCGCCGCACTTGGTGCACTTGGCCGGATCGATCTTGTGCGCCTTCTTCCGTTCGCCGCCGGCCGCACCCGTCGGGCAGACCTTGGCGCAGAGGGTGCAACCGGTACACTTCTCGGGATCGACGCTGTAGGTGATCAGGTTCCGGCACAAGCCTGCCGGACAGCGCTTTTCCTTGATGTGGGCGTCGTACTCGTCGCGGAAGTAGCGGATCGTGCTGAGCACGGGATTGGGGGCGCTGTTGCCCAGGGCGCACAGGGCGCCGTCCTGTATCCCCTTGGAAATCGATTCCAGGAGTTCCACGTCCCCCTCCTGGCCGCGGCCTTCGGTAATGTCCACCAGGATGTCGCGCATCCGCCGGATGCCTTCCCGGCAGGGAACACATTTGCCGCAGGATTCCGAAACCAGGAAGTTCGTGAAGTACCTGGCCACGTCCACCATGCAGTTGCGCTCATCCATGACGATCATGCCGCCGGAGCCCATCATCGAACCGATTTTGGTCAATGCGTCGAAATCGACGGGCATATCGAGGTATTGCTCGGGGATGCAGCCGCCCGATGGCCCGCCCGTCTGGATCGCCTTGAACTTCCGGCCTTCGGGGATTCCACCGCCGATCTCGAAGACGATCTTGCGGAGCGTCGTCCCCATAGGGACCTCGACGAGGCCCGTGTTGTTGATCTTGCCGACCAGGGAGAAGATCTTTGTCCCTTTGCTGTTCTCGGTTCCGATGCCGGCGTACCAGGCTGCGCCCTTCTCGATGATGAACGGGACGTTGCCCCAGGTTTCGACGTTGTTGAGGTTCGTCGGCTTGTCGTAGAGACCTTTGTGCGTCGCGTGGATGTACTTCGCGCGGGGTTCGCCGGCCCGCCCTTCCAGCGAGGCGAAGAGCGCCGAGGACTCGCCGCAGACGAACGCGCCGCCGCCCCGGTTGATCTTCACGTCGAAGGAAAAACCCGATCCCAGGATGTTCTCACCCAAAAGCCCCGCCGCGCGGGCCTGCTGCATCGCGGTGGTGATGTTCTTCACCGCAAGGGGGTATTCGTTTCGGACATAAATGTAGCCCTGGCTGGAGCCGATTGCGTACGCGCCGATGATCATCCCCTCGAGAACCAGATGGGGGTTCCCCTCCAGGAGGCTCCGGTCCATGTAGGCGCCCGGATCGCCCTCGTCGGCATTGCAGATGACGTACTTGGGTTCGCCCTGGGCCTTGCGGGTCTCGTCCCACTTCCAGCCGGCGGGAAATCCTCCGCCGCCCCGGCCCCGGAGGTTCGCCTTGATCACCTCCTGGATGATCTCTTCGGGTTTCATCGTGGTCAGCGCCTTTCCCAGGGCGCTGTAGCCGCCGATCGCGAGGTAATCCTCCATGCTCGTCGGATCCACTTTGCTGTTGAGACCGAAGACGAGGCGGGTTTGTTTCTTGTAGAACGGGACGTCGTCCTCGTGGACGATCTTCTCTCCTGTGGCGGGATCGACGTAGAGCAGCCGGTCGATGATCTCCCCCTTCAGGAGGGTCTTGTCGATGATCTCCCCGGCGTCCGTGAGCCCGACGTGCTGGTAGAATACCTTCTCCGGAGCGATGACGACCATTGGTCCTCTTTCGCAGAAGCCGTGGCAGCCGCTGGTCCGTAAGTCGATCTTGTCGGCGAGGCTCCGTTTGGCCAGTTCCTCGCGGAAACTGTCCACCAGCTTCTGGGTTCCGTAGGCCAGGCAGCCGGTTCCGACGCACACCGTGATGCAGGGTTTCTTTGGGTCGCGGCCCGCCTTGAGTCTCTCCTGCACGCTTTTCAGTTCATTGAAGGATTTAATCTTGTTCATCATCAGTCGTACCCTTCTTCCCTAATTTCTTGAGGATCTTCGTCGATTTGGCAATGTTCATGTGCCCGTGATACTCCCCGTCCACCACGAGAACGGGCCCCAGGGCGCAGGCCCCGAGACAGCCGACCGTCTCGTAGGAAAACTCGAGGTCGGCCGTCGTTTCACCTTCCTTGATTCCGAGGATGTCCGCAACGTTGCGGGCGATCAGTTCGGCGCCCCGGACGTGGCACGCCGTTCCCATGCAGAGGCTGAGCTGATGACGCCCCTTGGGTTTCAGGCTGAAGGCCTTGTAAAACGTCACCACCTCGTACACGCGGCTGATCGGCACGCTGAGGCGGGCTCCGACCGCAAACAGGGCATCCTTGGGAAGATAATTGAACTCCTTCTGGACGTCCTGGAGGATGGGAACCAGGTAACTCTTGTCCCCGCCGTATCGCTGAACGATCTCCTTAACCTTTTCTTCCATTCTCTTCTACCTCGTTTTAAGATGGTCTGGCCGCAAATTACTTTTTCAGCCGGGCCCTGAGTTCTTCCCGGGACTTGGAGCAATTCACCTTGATCATCAGGGCATCCCACTCGATGTCGACCCGTTCCTGGATGACCTGGATCTGGTCGGCGGTAAGATGGCGGAAGCGCCCCTGTCCCTTGATGTAATCCTGCACGGGGCGCCGTTTTTCGGGAACCTCCACGGTGAGGCGGTATTTGCCGTCTTCCACTTCATAAAGCGGGAAGATCCCCGTCTCGAGGGCGAGGCGCCCCAACTTGATGCAGGTTTCCGAGGCGGACCGCCATCCCGTGGGGCAGGTCACGAGACAGTGGATATAGGAGGGCCCCTTCACCTGCCGCGCTTTCTTCACCTTGTTCATGAAATCGATCGGGTAGCTTGGGCTGGCCGTCGCCACATAGGGCACGTTGTGGGCGACGATGATCTCGGCCACGTTCTTCTTCCAGACCTGGTTCCCGGGAATCTTCCTGCCGGCGGGAGCGGTCGTCGTCGATGCAAGAAACGGGGTGCCGCTGGAGCGCTGGATGCCCGTATTCATGTATGCCTCGTTGTCGAAGCAGACGTAGAGCATGTCGTGGCCGCGTTCCATCGCGCCGGAAAGGGCCTGAAAGCCGATATCCATCGTCCCGCCGTCGCCGCCGATCGCGACGGACTTCACGCGCCGGTCGGCGATCTTCCCCTTGCGCCTCAGCGCGGCCAGTCCCGCCTCGACGCCCGATCCCACCGACGCGGAGTTGGGAAACGCCACATGGATCCAGGGCAGTTTCCAGGCCGTCGTGGGATAGAGGCTGGAGATAACCTCCATACAGCCGGTCGCATTGCTGATGACCGTGTCCTTCCCGAGGGCCTTGCACATCAGCCGGATCGCCAGCGCTTCGCCGCACCCTTGGCAGGCGCGGTGCCCGCCGCTGAAGAACTCTTCCTTGCTGACCAGTTTCGGGGCGTACAGGTCAAAGTTTTCAACGATGTTCTTAGGATTTTTCATTGCGGTATTCATTATCCCCTCACTCCGTAGATTTCATATCGTTCGGAAAGCTTCCCTTTGGCCGCCCGCCGGACCATGTCCATGAAATTCTCCACATGGACGTCCCGGCCCCCCAGGCCGATGATGTAGTTGACGATTTTCGGCCGCTTCGGCACAGCGTAAAGGGAGGAGCGGATCTCCGAACAGACGGGACCGCCGGGGCCGCCGAAGGAGACGGCGCGGTCGGTCACGGCCAGGACCTTGATCCCCTGGACCGCCTTTTTCAGGTCGTCATGGGGGAAGGGCCGCCACAGTTTGATCTTCAGCAGGCCCGCTTTCACGCCCTGCTTGCGCAGCTCGTCGACGGCGATCTCGGCCGTCTCGCCCATCGACCCCATCGTCACCAGGGCGATCTCGGCGTCCTCGGTCCGGTAGGACTGGATCGGCTCATACTTTCGGCCGAACAGCTTTTCCCACTCTTTCCATACCTCCTTGACGACCTTGATGGAGTTGACCAGCGCCGTGTCCTTGGATTTCTGCGCCTCGGCGAAGATCTCCGGCATGCCCAGGGTTCCCATCGAAACGATCTTGTCGGGATGCAACGTGGCGTAAGGGACATACTCGGGAAGAAAACGGTCCACCTCCTCCTGATCCGGCATGATGATCGGCTCGACCATGTGGGTCAGTTGAAAACCGTCCATATTCATGTTGACCGGGAGCATGACCCGGCGGTCCTCGGCGACCTTGAAGGCCTGAATGGTCATATCGACCGCTTCCTGGCCGTTTTGCGCAAAGAAGGTGATCCAGCCGGTGTCCCGCATCGGCATGATGTCGCTGTGGTCGTTCCAGATGTTGATGGGGCCTGATACGGCGCGGTTGGCGATGATCATCACGATGGGCAGCCGCATCGCCGAGGTAATCGGCAGGATCTCGCCCATGTAAAGGAGGCCCTGGGAGCTGGTCGCCGTCACGACACGGGCGCCGGTTGCCGAAGCGCCCATGGCGGCGCTGAGGGCCGAATGCTCGGATTCCACGGTGATGAAAGAGGCATCCACGCGGCCGTCGTAGACGATGTCGGACAGGTGCTCGGCCACGTGGGACTGAGGCGTGATGGGATAGACGGCCGCTACTTCAAATCTGCAGAGTGCAGCCGCTTCCGCCGCCGCAATCGCTACTTCCATTCCTATTCGCTTGCCCATCCTTATCCCTCCTCGTTGACCATTTTGATGGCGCCGGACCAGCACTCGTGGGCACAGATTCCGCAGCCCTTGCAGTAGTCCAGGTTCGCCTCAAAAAATCCATCCGCATCCTCGGTCACGCACCCTTCGGGGCAGTAAATATAGCAGATGCCGCACTTGATGCATTTCGTATTATCCCAGATCGGGCGCTTTGCACGCCAGCTCCCGGTGTGATATTTGCCGGCGCTTCCCGGTTGGAAAACCATGCATCCGGGATTGACCTCCTGCCAGGTTTCTGGCCACTTTTTCTCTGTCATTGTGATACCTCAAGAGTTGTGTTGATCCTCAGTTGATGATCTTGACCTCGTCGAAGGCCCGCTTCGCGGCCGCCTGGTTCTTTGACGCGATCCTGCCGAATCTTTCCTTGATAGGAGTATCCAGGGATTCCAGCTTCACGGCGCCCGTCAGCTTGACCAGGGCGCCCAGCATGGTCGTGTTCGTAATGGGCACGCCCAGCTCCTTCCATGCGATTCCCGTGGCATCGCAGGTTGCGATCTTGCCATCGAAATGGATCTTCTTCCTGAGCTCTGTCAGGTTTTTCGTCGTGTTGACCAGCAGGGTCCCCGTCGGTTTCAATCCTTCGGCCACGTCGACCAGACCCACGAGACTCTCATCGAGCACGACGACCAGGTCCGGATGGTAGATGCCCGAGCGGATCTTGATCTGCTTGTCGTCGACCCGGTTGAACGCCGTGACCGGCGCCCCGCGCCTCTCCGGCCCGAAGCTCGGGAATCCCTGCGCATACTTTCCCTCTTCGATAGCGGACAGAGCAAGCAGTTCGACCGATGTGACCGCCCCCTGACCGCCTCTTCCGTGCCATCTGATTTCTAACATTCGTCAAATCTCCCGTAATGGTTAGCTTTTTAAATAAAAAACTATAAATACTTATCTCACTTGAGATTGGCTGTCAATAGGTTTTCAAAGATTTTCAAGGAATCAAACACCCCTGCGGAATTCGATGCATTTGGCGAGCGTCATCCGATCCGTGTACTTGAGGTCCCCGCCCATGGGAACGCCGAAGGCGATCCGCGTGACCTTCACATTTCGTTCTTTGAGGAGCTTCGAGATCAGCAGCGCCGTCGTTTCTCCCGGAACACTCGGGTTGGTCGCCACGATCACCTCTTCAACGGTATTGGACGCGATCCGATCGAGGAGCTCGCGGATCCGGAGCTGTTCCGGTCCGATCCCGTCGAGGGGGGAAAGCGCCCCGTGGAGGACGTGGTAAACCCCGTGGTACCCCCCGGACGTCTCCAAGGCGATGAGCGAATCCGGCTCCTCGACGACGCAGATGAGCCCGTGGTTCCTCGCTGTATCGGCGCAGATGTTGCACAGCTCTCCCTCGGCAAGGTTGAAACAGACCGAACAGAGACGGATCTTATCCTTCACGTCGAGGATGGTCTGGGCCAGACGCCGCGCATCCTCCGCGGGGATATGGAGGATGTGGTTCGCCAGACGCGCCGCCGTCTTCTCCCCGATGCCGGGAAACCTGGATAACTCTTTGATCAGGCGCTGGATGGGCAGGGCGTAACCGGACATGGCGCCCCCTACATCAGGCCGGGGATCTGCATTCCCCCGGTAATCTTCCCCATCTCGGAAGCGGCCATCTCCTGGGCCTTGCGGATCCCCTCGTTCACCGCCGCGATGATCAGGTCCTGGAGCATCTCGACATCGTCGGAATTGACGACCTCTTTTTCGATCTTCAGGGAGAGGATTTCAAACTTGCCGTTGACGGCGACCGAAACCATCCCGCCGCCCGCGGTTGCCTCGACGATTTTCGCCGCCAGTTCCTCCTGGAGCTGCACCATCCTTTCCTGCATCTTTTTCGCCTGCTTCATGATGTTTCCGAAATTCTGCACCGATGCTACCTCCTTACCATTTGGGCTGACCCCATTGTTCACGTGTCGATCACCTTCACTTCCCGCACCTCCGCCCCGGGAAAGACGTCGAGGATCTTGCGGACAAGCGGATGGGAAAGCGCCTCCCGCCGGATCTCCTGGATGCGATGGTTCTTTGCCGCCCGGCCGTTCCCGTTTCCATTCCCGTTACGGTGGGTTGTCGAACCGTTTGCATCGGACGCCAGCACCTCGATCTCCAGGGCCGTCTCCCGGCAAAAAAAACGCCGGCCGTATTCCCCAAGCTCATTCTGCCGTCTGAGCACGTCATCGAGAAACAGATACCCTTTTTCAAAACCGATTCGGAGACGACCCTCTTCACAGCAGAGGCACTTTCCCGATTCGAGCTTGGCACAGAGGGCCGGATCCTGTTGCTTTACAAATTCCTTGTAGCCCTGCCACTCGCCGTCCGGGGGAGTCCCGCCGCCCGTTTCCCCTCCATGGATGATGTGCGGATGGCCATTCGCCCGATCCGCCTCCGCATCTGTCCGGTAAGGCGCGCGCGCCTCCTCTGCGGGGATTGCGGCGGCCATATTCCCCGGGGTCGGCGAAGCCGCATCCCGACGTCCCGCCGGCAACGCTTCGCCTTTTCCGTAAGCATTGCAGCCCGCCGGCGTCCTGGCCGCCGCATCGTTCCCATCGTGCCCCGATCTTGCCTGCATTCCTCCGGCACCTGTCCCGTTTCCCAACGGACGGGCCGCGCCGGAGCCCCCCGGCGTCGTCCTGCCTCCGAGCCGCTTCTCCAGCCCCTCCATCCGGGCGAGAACCGACTCGATCGGGATCAGAGGTGAAAGATAGGCCATCCGGCAGAGAACCGCCTCCAGGTTCAGGCGCGCATTCATGCTCCGGCGGACGCTCTCCTCCTCGGCCATCAGGATCTCCAGGTAGCGCTGGAGGGTTTCGGTCGACTGCCCCGCCGCCTGGGCCTTGAGTCTGATCGTCTCTTCCGTGGGGAGATCGACCAGGGGGTCCCTCTCCCCGGCGATTCCGGTGAAAAGCAGGTTCCGGAAGTGGCCGAGGAGCGTCTGAAAAAAATAGCGCATGTCGATGCCGGCGTTGTAGGCCTCGTCGATGATCGTCAGACAGCGGCCGGCGTCCCGGGCAAGGACCGCTTCGGAAAGGACAAAGAGGAAACGCCGGTCCGACCGTCCGAGAATCTCCTCCACCGCCTGGTCCCCGATCTCGGCGCCTGCGTAGGAGATCACCTGGTCAAAGATGCTCTGGGCATCGCGGAGGCTCCCGTCCCCCGCCTCGGCGATCCAGGAAAGGCCGTTGTCGCTGATCCGGATCTTCTCTTCCGTTGCAATCTTCCTCAGATTCCCGGCGATCTGTTTCAGCGGGATCCGCCTGAAATCAAAGCACTGGCAGCGGGAGAGGATCGTCGCCGGCACCTTCGGGGTTTCCGTCGTCGCGAAGATAAAAATCACATGGGCGGGCGGCTCTTCCAGCGTCTTGAGGAGGGCGTTGAAGGCCGGCGTGGTCAGCATGTGGACCTCGTCGATGATGTAGATTTTGTAGCGGCCGGAGGCGGGGGCGAATTTCACATTTTCGCGGAGTTCCCGGATCTCGTCGATCCCCCGGTTGGAGGCTCCGTCGATCTCGCGGACGTCGATCGCGTTTCCGCCCGTGATCTCCCTGCAATGGCCGCACCGGTTGCAGGGAGTCGGTGTCGGTCCCGTTTCGCAGTTCAGGGCCTTGGCGAGGATCCGGGCGATCGAGGTCTTCCCCACCCCGCGCGGCCCGCTGAAGAGAAAGGCGTGGGCGATGCGCCCGCCGGCGATCGCATTCTGCAACGTCCGGACCACATGCTCCTGCCCCAGGACGTCTTCAAAAACCTGGGGTCTGCATTTTCGCGCGAGAACGCGGTATTCCACGGATGCTCCTCAAGAGGCATGAAGGGAAAAATAAAGGGATAGCCGGGTTGACCCGCAGCACACGCCGGTGACTGCTGCCGCTGCTTCCTTCCGGACCTGACGGGGTTCACAGACCGTCGTCGAGCGGGGCCCGGCTATCTTTCCTAATTTAACATGGCGGAGAGAGCGGGATTTGAACCCGCGGTACACCTTTGAGGGCGCACACACGATTTCCAGTCGTGCTCCTTCAGCCGCTCGGACATCTCTCCGGTATATCCGGCCGTAAATCGGCGGCATTATAGAGGTGCGAAAATCGTTCTGTCAAGGAATTATAAGTGACAGATAAAAAATATCCCTTGACAGGCAAAAACAGCCCTCCTATACTTTTATGAAGGGAAAGCAATGTCTTATCAATTCAATTGTTATGAAGATTCCATTTGACGACCTTCTCGGCATAACGGCCGGCGTTACCGGAAACCCGGCAATCCTTGCGTAAGCAGCCAAACTGGTTCCCACGGACAGGCCCGATATCGGATTTTCCATCATCTTCCCCGGTGCGACGATACTGAAGATCATTATCGTCCAGATTGTCATCGCCGTCGGGGCAGGCTGATACGAATATTCAACGCATTGAAAAAATAAAGCAGGAGGTGTTTTATGAATCGCCGTAATTTCTTGAAAGCAGCCTTGATTTCATCCGCGGGAGTGGGCAGTCTTTTGCTGAACCCGAATCAGGTATCCGCCAGGGGAATCCCTTCCCGTGCCTTTCCCGGCATCGCTAAGGACAAATGTTACCGGAGCCCGCCCCAAGGCGTAATCGTTACATCTCTTACGGATATGTTCAAGATCGGTCCGGGGCCGTCGAGTTCACATACCATCGCGCCCCTGCGCATTTCGAGCAACTTCCGGACAGCCCTGGAGGGGTTGCCGAAAGACGTCATGGAAAAGGCGGAACGCATCGAAGCCAGGCTCTACGGCAGCCTGAGCGCCACGGGCAGAGGGCACCGCACCGACCGCGCCGTTCTGGCGGGTTTGCTGGGACAGAAGACGGAGACCTGCGACACGAAGCTGATGGATGAGCTCCAGGACACCACGAAGAAGTACACGACGGTAATAAACGGCAAAAGCTTTACTCTGGGCAAGGACACCCTGGTATGGGACAAGGTGGAGCATAACTATCCCTTCACCAATACTCTGATCATGCGGCTGATCGGAAAGGACGGGTCGGCGCTCTTTGAACGTGAGTACTATTCACCGGGCGGGGGCTTCTTTCAGTGGAAAGGGCAGCCGGCTCCGGATCGCGGACAGCCCGTACACCGCTACGGCAGCATGACGGAGTTCAAGCGTCTGGCAAAAGAGAAAAAAAAGAGCCTGCACGAGATCATGATTGGAAACGAGAAGGCCATCATGAAAACCGGTGATAAGGAAATATATGCGCATCTCGACATGGTTCTGAAAACGATGGAAGGCGGGGTGAAGCGGGGACTCAAGGAAGAGGGCCTGCTGCCCGGGCCGTTCGAAATGCACAGGAAGGCAAAAAGGATTTACACGCAGTCATTGAAAGCGAAAAGTGGAGATCGTTACATGCAGCAGGTCAGCAGCTACGCCCTGGCCGTGTCGGAAGGCAACGCCGCCGGCCGTCTGGCCGTTACCGCCCCCACCCTGGGTTCGGCGGGAACCATGCCGGCGATTGTCTATGTAATGAAGAATCATATGAAGCTTTCCCGCGACGCCATGCGCAAAGGACTTCTGGCCGCCGGCCTGGTCGGGTTTCTTTGCAAGAACAACGCGGGCATTGACGGTGCGGATGTGGGATGTCAGGGCGAGATTGGCGTCGCGTCGTCGATGGCCGCCGCCATGATCGCATACGCGACCGGCGCTTCCCTCGAGGCCACGGAGGTGGCGGCGACGATTGCCCTCGAACATCACCTGGGCATGTCCTGCGATCCGGTGGGAGGATTTGTCGTGATACCGTGCATCGAAAGGAACGCCTTCGGCGCCATCAAGGCCTACAATGCCTACCTGATTGCGACCAGCGAGATCACCTCGCAGCACTGGGAGGACCTGGACAGGGTCATCATGGCCATGCTGGAGACGGGCAAGGCCCTGCCTCCCCAGTTCAGGGAGCTGGGGACCGGCGGCCTGGGCGTGACGATGGTCGACTGCTGAAAGAAATGCCGATAAAGGCGATTTGAAAAAAATGAGGCGCCGCCCGGGGTTTCCCGGAGGGGCGGCGCTTCAGGTTTTTTACGAGTTGAGCAATCATGAATGACAGAAGCGTTGAGAGGATCGGTCAATTTCGGTACTGGGTGAAAGCGAGCAAGGAGGGGAAGCTGCAGAAGGTTGGAAAGCAGCAAAGACCCCTGCCGCCCATGAGCGGCAATACTATGCCTTACGCATCGCGGCATGAGGACAATTCGCGTCCACTATTGACATCAGATGCCACCTTAATGTTTTAAAAACTGGATGATTCAAAGGTATGACCGGCATAATCACGATCTGTTTTTCTCTACATGAAAGGAGCCAAGATGAAAACAAGAATCCTGCTTGCAGCCCTGATCTTTACCCTGGTTCTTCCACATTCCGTGCTTGCCTGTACGACCCTCCTGGCGGGCAAGGACGCCACGACTGACGGCTCGGTCATGGTGTCCCATTCCGATGACGGGCTCGGGGACTCGCGCCTTATCTATGTTCCGGCGAGAGACCACAAGCCCGGTGCCTTGCGGGCGGTGTTCTACACCCATTGCGCATTGGGTTTCATGCCGCAATGGGGCGCCACCGAAAGCCATCGCATCGTGACCAAGGACCGTGGACCGGGCTATGACACCGCCGGCGATCCCGCCTGTGTACCCCTGGGTCATATCCCCGAGGTGGAGCACACCTATGCCTACTTTGACGCGAACTACGCAATTGTGAACGAACACCAGTTGTCCATCGGAGAATGCACCAACCTCGCCAAGGTTCACCCTCTGCCCGAGCCCGGGAAGCGCATTTTCTACTCTGCCGAGCTGTCACGTGTGGCCCTCGAGCGCTGCAAGACCGCCCGCGAGGCGGTCCGGCTCATGGGCGACCTCATTGAAAAATACGGCTACTATGGAACCGGTGAAACCCTGTTGGTCGGCGATCCCAAAGAGGGATGGGTTATGGAAATGTGCGGGTATGACATGGACGGAACCGGCGGCGTTTGGGTGGCTCAGCGCGTCCCCGACAGTGAAGTCTTCGTTGCCGCCAATCAGTTTCGCATTCGAAACATCCGTGAAAACGCCGAAGACTTGATGTACTCCAAAAACATCTTTGATGTCGCCAAACTCAAGGGCTGGTGGAAACCCAAGGACGGCCTGCTTGACTGGACCGCCGTGTACGGCAACGGGGAATTCCATCACCCCTACTACTCTCTACGTCGCGTGTGGCGAGCCCAGTCGTTGATAGCGCCTTCGCTTAAACTTTCCGCCTGGGTGGAAGGCCCCCTTACCCGTGCATATCCGTTCACCGTTAAGCCGGACCAGAAACTGACGGTCGAAAACATTTTTGCCATCCACCGCGACAACTATGAGGGCACCGAATTCGATCTGACCAAGGGGCTGGCCGCAGGGCCCTTTGGCTGTCCCAACCGATTTGAGGGGCAGGCAGAAGCCGTGGCCGACAAGGAAGGCCGGTTGAGTCCTCTCAAAGGTGAATTCGAGCGGCCGCTGAACATCTACCGCTGCGTCTATGCCTACGTGAACCAATCGAGAAGCTGGCTTCCCGACGCCATCGGCGGCCTGACCTGGTTCGGCCCCGACCGGCCGGCCACTGCGGTTCTTATGCCGTTCTATGCCGGGGCCACCGATCTGCCCCTGCCCATTCAGACAGCCGATATTCTCAAGCTTGAACGTGGGAGCATGTGGACCGCTTTCAATTTCGTCGCCAACTATGCCATGCTCAAATACTCGTACATGATCAAGGATATCTGGTCTGTGCGCGACCGGTTCGAAGCGCAGGCCTTCGGCAGGCAGGCGGAGCTGGAAGCGCGGGCAATCGAGCTCTGGAAGAAGGGCGACGAAGCCGGTGCGCGTGCCTCCCTGACCCGTTACAGCACTGAGAACGCCAGAGCCGTCCTCAGTGAGTGGTGGAAACTCGCGGACCTGCTCTACGTCAAATACAACGACGGCTACCTCAACACCCGAGAAGGTTTGGCCCAGGCTGTTTTCTATCCTGCCTGGTGGCTCAAGGGCGTTGGTTACGAGAAGGGGCCTGTATCCTACAAGAAACCCGGCAAGCGCTAGGAAATGCGATGCGGTCATCCAAGCGCAGCAGCTCAGGTCATGCAGTAGGCGGCGATTATAGAGGAAATACCGACGCAGGATTTTCGGGATGCTGAAGACAAAATGCCGATGAGGCACCTTCTTGAGCACGTTCATACATAACCCTCCCCGAACTCCACAACCCGCTTCTGGTGGCATGAGGGGCAAAAGTGGCGGCGTTTGCAGGAGAAGGCCAGAAGGTACTCGTGATTGCAGTCCCGGCATTTCACTCGGGCAAAGCCGTTGCGCAGGTTGCCGCATTCCAGGTACCGGCAGATGACATGCTGAAGATAGGGACGGAAGAATCCATAGGACCGCTCAAATCGTTCTTCATAAACTTGGAGGAAGGCTTCCAGATCTTCGACGCATCGATAATTATCGGTAGCCTGCGGTTTTCGGTGCCGATATACGACCGATTTGACGGCCATGAATGACGCCGTTACACACCCTTTTAATTTATTTTCATACGCCTATTGAATAGACAGGAAATATGAGTACAATAATGATATTTATAGAAGATATTTCAAGACTATGTGCGACGGCGAGCGGGGGGACATCTGCGACATAAACCCTAAATGAAAGCAGGGATTATATTTCCTGCAGCGAATATGCCCCCAAACTGCTCAAATATTCACCTGTCAAGAGCAAATAGAGTTGTCCGGTTTTCTGTTCATGAAGGGATGTCCTTTGGGAACAGGAGGAGAGCGACGGACGTTCGCATTCCTCAACCCGCTTCGTCAGGCTGTTTTCTTTATCTCCTTGGGTTTTCCCCGGGGATCATAATTGGCCAGTTTGCGGGGGCCGTGGAAGATGGCCAGGGAGCCATCGAGATACCGATGGACCTGTACCCTGACCCTGACGTAATGGCAGCGGTAATGATTCGCGGGGATTTGGAGGGTCATTCCCTCGAAGCTGACATAGTTGTTGGCGCTGACGGTCCGCTCATCCTGTTGACAGAGGATGTCGTCCAGGTTATCTCCCACCCAAGGGACGAACGCTGATCCTTCTTCAGGGGCCAGCTGCATGAACTCGGCATTGAATGCGGGAAGATACGTCTGGGCCACGTATCGATTGGCCGCGTCTATATCGGTGATCCCATGGAGGGCCAGCTCCTTGACCAGTCTGTCCTGGTGCGTCTTAAAAGCTCTTTCGCTACGCCCCCGGGCCTCGGGAGAGTAGGCTGGGATCATCTGGATGCCCAACTGCTTCATGGCCCGACCGAACTGGGTCAGCTGTGTCTTGCTCACCTTGCTTCCTTTCTGGGGTGTGAGCCAGTAGTGGCTCCCCCGGTCCGTGTAAAGCCATTATAATGATATGTGCTTTATCCATCATAAAAAGATCTGTCTCTTGTCTTTTCAAACAGGATGGGGTAGTTACAAAAATATTTCAGAAGTAAAGAAATTATCCCCTGGTTCGCGAAAGGAGTTTCATGCGGATTCTCGTCACCGGCGGCGCCGGGTACATCGGCAGCCACGTCGTCAAGGCCCTGGGTCAGGAGGGCCATGATCTGGTCGTCTTCGACGATCTCTCCACCGGCCATGAATGGGCCGTTCTCTCCGGCCGTCTCCGGCGCGGGGATCTCGCCGACCGGGATGCGATCCGGGACGCGTTCCGGGAGTTTTGCCCCGAAGCGGTCATGCACTTTGCCGCCTCGATCCAGGTGGATGAATCGGTCCGCGAACCCCTCGCCTACTATCGCAACAACGTCATCCATACCCTGAACCTCCTGGAGGCGATGCACGAGGCGGGCGTTTGGCGATTCATCTACTCCTCGACGGCCGCCGTTTACGGCATCCCGGAGCGGATCCCAGTCGACGAGCAGGCCCCGCTCCGGCCGATCAATCCTTACGGCGCATCGAAGGTCATGATCGAAAGGGTGCTTGCGGACCTCGCCGCCGTAAACGATTTCCGCTTCTGCGCCCTGCGGTACTTCAACGTCGCCGGGGCGGATCCGCAGGGGCGGATCGGCCAGTCCTACCGCTACGCAACCCACCTGATCACGAGGTCCCTCAAGGCTGCCAAGGGCGAATCTCCGAAGCTGTCCATCTACGGAACCGACTACCCGACGCCTGACGGAACCTGCATCCGTGACTACATCCACGTGGACGACCTGGCCGCCGCGCATGTCGCGGCCCTTCGCCTGCTCATGGAAACGGGCCGGTCGGAAACGATGAACTGCGGCTACGGCCACGGCTATTCGGTGCGCGAGGTGGTGGACGTCGCACGGAAGGTCACGGGCATCGCCTTTGTCGTGGAGGAGACCGTCCGCCGGGCGGGCGATCCCCCTGCGCTCGTCGCCGACAGCAGCCGGATCCGGGAACTTACCGGTTGGAGACCGCAACACGACGATATCGAGTTCATCGTCCGCACCGCATGGGAGTGGGAAAAGAAACAGTAAGGAAGGGGAGTCCATGGATTTTATCGACCTGGCAGCGCAGCAGCGGCGCATCCCGGAGACCTTGAACGCCAGCATCGCCCGGGTTTTTGCCCACGGCCAGTACGTCAATGGCCCGGAGGTCCGGGAACTGGAAGCGACGCTCGCCGGTTACGTCGGCGCAAAACATGCCGTCGGCTGCGCTTCGGGTACCGACGCCCTCCTGATGGCGCTCATGGCCTTCGGGATCGGTCCGGGCGACGCCGTCTTCACGACGCCCTTCACCTTCGTCGCAACCGCCGAGGTGGTCGGCCTCCTTGGCGCGACGCCGGTCTTCGTGGACATCGATCCCGCGACCTTCAATATCGACCCGGCGAAGCTGGAACAGGCCATGGAAGCCGTCGAAAAGGGCGACCCGGCCCTCCACCCGCTGCCCGGCGCCTTCTGCGGAAAACTTCGCCCCCGCGCCGTCATCCCCGTCGACCTCTTCGGCCTCCCCGCGGATTACGATGCAATCGAGGCCGTCGCCGCCCGACGCGTCATCGCCGTCATCGAGGACGCCGCCCAGTCCTTCGGCGGCGAATACAAGGGGAGAAAGGCCGGTTCTTTCGGGGCGATTGCCTGCACCTCCTTTTTCCCTGCCAAACCCCTCGGCTGCTACGGCGACGGGGGGATGTGCTTCACGGACGACGATCGTTTCGTCGGGCTTCTCCGCTCCATCCGGAACCACGGCCAGGGAAGCGACAAGTACGAGAATATCCGGATCGGGATCAACGGACGCCTCGATACCCTCCAGGCCTCGATACTGCTCGCCAAATTTGCAATCTTCCCCGAAGAGATCGACCTGCGCCGGGAGGTCGCCCGGCGCTACAACGAACTCCTCACCGGTTCCGTAAAGACACCGGAGATCCCCGAAGGGTGCAAGAGCGCCTGGGCGCAGTACTCGATCCTTGCACAGGACAGCGAAGAGCGGTCTTCTCTGATCGCGAAACTGAAGAAGGCCGGCATCCCGACGGCGATTTATTACCCGAAGCCCCTCCACCGCCAGACAGCCTTCTCCTGCCTGGGTTACAAAGAAGGGGATTTCCCCGTGAGCGAGGATTGCGCCCAGCGGATCTTCAGCCTTCCGATGCATCCCTATCTCACCGCCGGGGACCAGCGCCGCATTGCCGCCCTGTTTCAATAAGCAGGGGAACCGCTATCCCTTATGAACAGGCTCTTGAAGAAAGGATGCGTTGGTAGTACGAATACCGGCACCGTAGGAGGTACAACCCATGCCAAGGGCTCCAAAAATTACACCCATTTCCAATCTGAGACAAAACGCCAGCGATGTGATCAGGAGCGTGTCATCTTCGAGAGAACCTGTTTTCATCACCCAACGCGGTAAAGCAGCGGCAGTCAGCTTTCACGAAAAGGCAGAGAGAACGCTTTCCCGTCTCGCGAAGTTTCCCGAATCCGGAAGGTGGCTGCCGGAGTTCCCGGATCTCCCTTTTCGTGAAGTGATAAGGAAACCCGGCCAACGGGCTTATTCAAAAAAACCCGTCTGTGGGGAGCTTGGTCTGGCATCGAATCTCATATCTTTCGTTCAATTGTGGGTTTAGTCCATGAACTCTTCAAGCTCATACGCGATAACGAACATCGGTTGCAGGATCCGGTTTTCAGATCGGTTATAAGGCAACTCGATCGGCCAACACGACAGGCGTGGGAAACGGTTGTCGCAGGTGCACTGGGAGCCACGCCTACAGACCCGATAGGGAGAAGCCCATTGCTGATCCGAAATAAGATTTCTTTCCACTGTGACGCCAAGGCAATCTTTGCGGGCTACCGTCATCACTTTCTAACGCCGGGACAGCTCAATGAGCGCGCCTTCATATCACTCGGCAATACTATGAAAGAGTCGAGGTTCCGTTTTGCTGATGCAGCTGCGCTCGGGTACTTGAGGTCAATCATGGTACAGGAAAACCTGGAAGCAGGGATAACGCAGATCGCGGATCTTCTTCAACCCGTGAATCGTGCCCTCATGGCTATCGTCAAAGCTTTCGTGCAGAAAAGGGGATACGCATTCAGATTCGAGAACGAATAGATCAATTGGCTTCTATAAGCAAACGCTGGTGAGCGGGAATCTACCATGACTGATACTAATGTCCGGGTGAATTGCTAACAAAGTTGATCAAACTAACTTAGAGGGTGTGATCCTATGCGATCCGATGAACAGCGCGACCAGAGTATCGATGTGCTTATGGCGAGGGTTCAGGCGCTTGAAGAGGAAGTGGCAATGTTAAAGGGTGAACCTCTCACTGAAGAGAGTCCGCCAGAGCAGGAGAAGGCGGTTTTGGATGCCTCCCGGCCGTTCGTCTTTTCCAAACTCGAACAAAAGATCTATTCGGGCAAACCGGCTGATTCCTCGCTTGAAAGTGCCATTGGTACCCGCTGGCTTGGACGTATCGGGGTGTTGGCCATCCTCTTCGGGGTGGCGTTCTTTCTCAAATATTCTTTTGACAACAAGCTGATCGGTGAAATGGGAAGGGTCATGCTGGGCATTTTCTGGGGCGCCGCATTTATCGGCGCAGGGGAATACCTTCAGAAAAAAAAGAATATGAGGTTATACGGGCAGATGTTAAGCGGCGGCGGTCTGGCCGTGCTCTATCTGGCGCTGTATGCGGGCTTCGCACTCTACCATCTGATCCCCGCCCCGCTGGCGTTCATAGGGATGCTGGCAGTCACCACCACGGGGATGACCCTCTCGATCCGATATTCAACCTATTCTCTGGCTGCCATCGCCCTCATCGGCGGTTTTCTGACTCCCGTCATGCTCTCCACGGGTCAGAACCAACCCCTGACCCTGTTCGGATATGTTCTGCTGCTGGACGCGGGTACGTTGTTGCTGCTCCGTTTCCGTCAATGGCCTACGTTTGCAGCAGCCTCTTTATTCGGCACGACACTGCTCTATTCCGGCTGGCACTCGGAATTTTATAGCGATTCGCAGCAATGGCTTGCCTTCGGCATCATCGCCGTGTTTTTTGTTTTCTACAACCTGTACATTCTGATATCCCGCTTTTATTCCCGGGACGTGGAATCTCATGTCGATCGAATCATCATCTTCGTCTCCGGGGGCTTTTTCTTCCTGTCCTTTTTTGCCCAGCACGATTGGGAATGCACCTGGCCGGTCAAGATCTGCGCATTGGCCCTGGCGGGCGTCGAGATCGGCATGGCCGAGCTTGTCAGGCGCCGCGCATCGGCTGCCCGGATGACGGTTGCCGCCTATTCAGCCGCTTCCGTGATCATGACTGTTATCGCAACCTTTGTCGTGCTGGAGCAGCGCTGGATCATGCCGGTCCTGGCGGCGGAAATGGCCGCCCTGGGCTGGATCGGCTTTCGGCTGGATTCGCCGGCGCTGCGGCGCGGGGCCTATCTGCTGGGGCTGATCGTGTTGTTCCGGTTCGCGGATGACGTCATTCTTAATCTTGAGCCTTTTCAATACTTCATTCCACTTTTCAATGGCCGCTTCCTGGTCTGCGCGGCGGCGATAGTGGGTTTTTATGTCCTGCTGTATTTTACAACGCGGGGACGGGATAAATTTGATGCTCTCGAGCGGTATGCGGTTGAGGCCATATTCACGATTACACAGGCCCTGTCACTGGTGCTGCTGTCCGTCGAGGTCCATGACTTCTTCCGATTCCGGTCTCCGGGACAGGTCATGGGATGGTGGTCCTCCCATTACGCCTACCAGCTTTCGCTTTCGGTCCTCTGGGCCCTGTATGCGTCTCTTTTAACGGGGGTGGGCATCTTCAAGCGTCTGCGCGGTGCACGCATACTGGGAATCCTGCTGCTGGCCGCCACGGTGCTGAAGGTCTTTTGGATTGATCTGTCCGAGTTGCAGACCTTCTATCGCATCATCTCATTTATCGTGCTCGGGCTGCTGCTGCTGGTCGTTTCCTACAGCTATAACCGTTTCAAACACCTGATCTTCGGAGAAGACAAACCATGAATCGATTATTTTGCTGCATCCTGTGTACCCTGCTGTCGCTCTTGGGAACGGCGGGTCTTTGCACCACGTTCGACGAACGGCTATGGGAGAGGTATGCCGAGATCGAAACGTCTCAAGGCGGGTATCCGGGCAGCCTGATGGGGATATACCTGGGACCGCAGCAGTTGGGCGATGTACATGCCAAAACCTCCTTTGCCGATTTAAGGGTGATGACCGACCAAAAGGAAGAGGTCCCCTGGCAAATGGTATCGAGGAGGCCGGCAAAGCGGCAGGAAGCCATACCGCACCGGATGCAGAATCTATCCACCACCGAAAAAGGCGAAACCTGGCTGGAACTTCTGGTCGACAGGCAGGAGGCCAGGGTCAATGCTGTGGAAGTCGTCACGCCCGACACCGATTTTTCACGACAGGTGCAGGTGCTCGGCAGTTCCGACGGTCAAAATTGGAACACGCTTCGCAAGGACGGGGTCATTTTTGATTTTCCCAGAATCGAAAAACTCCGCCATACGCGCATTACCTTTCCCCCGGCCGGGTTTCGTTATATTGCTATCAAGATAAATAACGGCGGCGCCCCACCGCTGACCGTCAGCGACGTCAGGCTATGGCAGGAAAGCGATTCCCGGGGTCAGACCTATATGATTCAGGGAACGATTGAAAAGTCGGAACGCAACGTCGACCGTAAGGAAAGCAGCATCGTGGTCTGCATGAACGCGGTATTCCCGCTGGATCGATTGACGATCACCACGCCGGAACGCAACTTTCAGCGCTCGGTGGAGGTGCAGGTCAAACGGGGGAAGGGGAACTGGGAGTGGTGGGCCCGGGGAACTATTTTCAGCTTCGATACGGAAACGATGCATGAATCGCAATTGGCAATCGATATGCCGGAGATTGCGACCAAAGAATTTCGGCTGATATTCAAAAACCTTGACAGCCCGTCTCTTCCGGTCACCGGCGTGACTGGCAAAGGCTATCGCAGATTGCTGGTTTTCAAACAGCAGGCGGACCGGAAACTGTATCTCTTCTGGGGCAATCCGCTGGCACAACAGCCCCGGTTCGATCTGGACGAAATCGTAGCGAAGCAGAAGTTGGACGAGTTGCCCATGGCCTACCTCGGACAGGCTCGCGCAAATTCCGCATTTGCCGGAGACAAGGCTAGGCTCCCTTTCACTGAACGTTACAAATACCTTCTCTATATTGTCGTTATCCTGGCGATCGCAATCCTGATTTTCTTGCAGTATCGTGTGATCAGACGTGTAGATTCGTGAGGAATGAAACACAATTATCGGCTGCTGCTGCGTCAGGCAAATAATAAAATCGCCTAATCGGTTGCCGGGTTCTAAAAAACATTGTCAGACTAATATTATTGACAAAACCGTATCGATTATGTTATCGTATTACAAAATAGATCGATGGAGGTTTTGGTATGCAATCCGTAACCGTATCGCCAAAATATCAAGTCGTCATACCCAAAACGGTAAGGAAGGCATTGAATCTTCGCCCGGGTCAAAAAATGCAGGTTGTGGCATATAACGGCCGCATTGAACTGATACCCGAACGCGATATCAAGGAACTCCGTGGATTCATCAAGGGCATCCATACGGAATTCAGCAGAGAGGAAGATAGGGTATGAATATCGTTGACTCTTCCGGCTGGCTGGCCTATTTCGCGGATGAGCCCAATGCCGAGCATTTTCTGATGCCCTTGAATGATTCGACTTCGCTTGTTGTTCCCACGGTAACGATATATGAGGTCTTTAAGGTCATTCTACGGGAATCCAATGAGGATGATGCGCTGCAGGCGGTCGCTGCCATGCGAAAAGGAACCGTTGCGGATCTGACGGCGCCTCTGGCCATTGCCGCCTCAAAGCTCAGTGCGGAGCATAATCTACCCATGGCCGACAGTATTATTCTCGCCACGGCAAAGGAATTCAATGCCAAAGTGTGGACCCTGGATTCGCATTTTATAAACATCAGCAACGTGAAGTACTTTCCAAAGAAAGAACAGCCGGAATAAGCCTGCCCCTGCGGAGGCGCGGAGGCATGGGAAGGATGAAGCTTGAACGCAGCAAAAGCCCGCCCCTGAGAAAGCAGGGGACTCTTTACGAGGCTATCAGTTCTTCGGCGTGATAGGAACTGCGCACCAGGGGGCCGCCGGCCACCCGTGCAAAACCCATCTTCAATGCAACCTCCCGCCAGGCATCGAATTCCCCGGGTGGAACAAAGCGGGCAACGGGAAGGCAGTCCCTTTTCGGCTGGAGATACTGCCCGAGCGTCAGGAGTTGACAACCGGCGTTGAGAAGGTCGCGCAGCGCCGATTCAACCTCGTCGGGACGTTCGCCGAGGCCGAGCATCAATCCGGACTTGACCGCCATGCCGGGTGCGTGGAAGCTAATCCGCCCCAGCAGTTCGAGGGAGCGGTCATACATCGCCTGCGGCCGGGCCTCCGGATAGAGGCGCGCCACCGTTTCCAGATTGTGGTTGAGGACGTCGGGACGGGCCTCCAGAACGGTCCGGAGCGCCGCTTCATTCCCTTGAAAATCGGGAACCAGAACCTCGATGCGCACCGAAGGCCGGCGGGCGCGCAGGCAACGGATCGTCTCCGCAAAAAAACCGGCGCCGCCGTCGGGAAGGTCGTCTCGGGTCACCGAGGTGACCACGATATAATTTAGCGACATCCGGACGGCCGCCTCGGCGACCCGTCGGGGTTCGTCGGGATCGGGCCTCTCCGGCCTTCCCTGCGTCACGGCGCAGAAGCGGCAGCCGCGGGTGCAGGAGTCCCCCAGGATCAGGAAGGCCGCCGTCCCCCGGGAAAAGCACTCCCCGCAGTTGGGACAGCGCGCCTCCCGGCAGACCGTATGGAGGCGCCCATCGTCCAGCAGAAACCGGGTCCGGGAGAAGGCCGGATCGGACGGCAGCGGGCGACCGAGCCAGGCAGGCTTCCGGATAGATTTATCTTCTTGCTTGATTTGGTTCATCTCCCCCATTTCCTACCCGATAAGACAGGGGTTCCGGGCCGCCGCGGTTTCGTCGAGCCGCTTCACCTTGCAGCGGGACGGCGCCTCCCGGACGACCCCGGGATTCTCCCCGGCCTCGCGGACGACGGACCGGAAGGCCTCGATGAAACCGTCGAGAGCCTCCTTCGTTTCCGTCTCCGTCGGTTCGATCATGATCGCGCCGTGAACCACGAGCGGGAAATAGATCGTCGGCGGATGATACCCGTAATCGATGAGGCGCTTGGCCATCTCCAGCGTCATGATCCCGCTTTCCTGCTGGTTTTGGTCGGAAAAGACGCATTCGTGCATGCAGGGGCGGTCGTAGGCGGGGTGCAGCACGTCTTTGAGCTTTTCCCGGACATAGTTGGCGTTCAGGACCGCGAGCCGGCTGACCTGCTTCAGTCCGTCCGGACCCAGGCTGAGGATGTAGGCGTACGCCCGCAAAAGAACGCCGAAGTGGCCTTGAAAGGCCAGGACGCGGCCGACGGATTCCGGAAAGTCTTCGGAAAGCGCATATGCCCCGTTCCGTTCGACGACGCGGGGAACGGGGAGAAACCGGGCGAGATCCTTCCGGACCGCCACCGGACCGGCGCCGGGCCCGCCGCCCCCGTGGGGCGTGGAAAAGGTCTTATGGAGGTTCAGGTGCAGGATGTCCACGCCGATCTCCCCCGGCCTCACGATGCTCAGGACGGCGTTCATGTTGGCCCCGTCGCCGTAGACGAGACCGCCCCGGTCGTGGACGATCCGGGCGATTTCAAGGATGTTCGCCTCGAAGAGACCCAGGGTGTTGGGGTTGGTGATCATGATCCCCGCCGTCTCGGAGTCCATCAGCCCCGCGACCGTCTCCGAGGCGATGATGCCGTCCGGCCCTGAGGGAACCGGGACGGGGGCGTAACCGCAGAGGGCGGCGCTCGCCGGATTCGTTCCGTGCGCCGTGTCGGGGATCAGGATCTTCGTCCGCTGCTTTCCCCGGCTGCGATGAAAGGCGTGGATGATCAGCATCCCCGCCAGCTCCCCCTGGGCGCCGGCCGCCGGTTGCAGCGTCGCCGCATCGAAACCGGTGATTTCGGCCAGAAACCGCTCCAGGCTGGACATCAACCGCAGCGCCCCCTGGGACAAAACGGACGGCAGCAGCGGATGGGCCGCGGCAAATCCCCGCAGGCCCGCCAGCTTTTCGTTGATCTTCGGGTTGTACTTCATCGTGCAGGAACCCAGCGGATAGAGGCCGGCATCCACCCCGAAATTCCAGGTGGAAAGCCGGGTGTAATGGCGGACCACCTCGATTTCACTCAGATCCGGGAAATCGGGTCCATTGCCCGTCAGCTCCGCAGGCAGGGGATTCGGAGGCACGTCGGCCGCGGGCATGGAGAAGCCGCGGCGCCCCTTTTTCCCCCGCTCCCAGAGGAGCGGCTCGTTCAGGATGAGTCCGGTCGTTCCGGGTGCTTCGCTCATGAGACCACCTCCCGGACCAGCCGGTCCATCTCCTCCCGGCTGCACGTCTCCGTGACGCAGATCAGGCCGTGATCCGCCAGTTCCGGATAATGGCCGCCCAGGGAAAGCCCGGCCACGATCTTCTTCTCGATCAGCCTCCGGTATCGGGCGTCGAAGCCGCCGGGAAAGCCGACGACGAATTCGTTGAACGTGGGGCCGGAAAAACGGATCGGGCATCCCGCATCCTTGAGCGCGTTCTTCAGATATTCCGCCTTATCGTGGTTGAGTGAGGCCAGTTCCCGGATACCGGTCCCCCCCAGGGAGGCCATGGTCATCGCGGCGGCCAGCGCGTTGAGGCTGTTGTTGGAGCAGATGTTCGAGGTCGCCTTCTCCCGGCGGATGTGCTGTTCCCGCGTGGCCAGCGTGAGCACGAAACCGCGCTTCCCGTCCCGGTCCTTTGTCTTTCCCACGAGGCGGCCGGGCAGTCTCCGCATGAACGCTTTGCGGCTCGCGAGCATGCCGAGGGCCGGCCCCCCGAAAGAGCGGGGAATGCCCAGGCTCTGCCCCTCTCCGGCCACGATGTCGGCGCCCTGGCTTCCCGGACTCTTCAGGAGCCCGAAGGCGAGCGCCTCGGTGCAGCATGAAACCAGCAGCGCGCCGCCGGAATGGGCCCTGTCCGCCGCTGCCCGCACGTCTTCGATGCAGCCGAAGAAGTTCGGCGACTGCAGGGCAATGGCGGCCAAGTCTTCGACTCCCTCCAGACAGGAAAGATCGGTGAGGCCCGTTTCGAAACAGGGGATTTCCAGGAGTTCATAGCCGGTGGGGGCGAAGTAGGTCCGGACAACCTGACGGTAGTGGGGATGGATCGCGCGGGAGAGGGCCGCCTTCTTCCGCTTGGTGATCCGGACCGCCATCAGGAGCGCCTCTGCCAGCGCCGTTGCGCCGTCATAGTGGGAGGCCGTGGCCACCTCCATCCCCAGCAGGCGGGCCGTCAGCGTCTGATATTCGTAGATCCCCTGCAGCGTGCCCTGGAGCATCTCCGGCTGGTACGGCGTGTAGGAGGTTACGAACTCGGAACGGCTTAAGAGCGACGAAACGGTCGCGGGGATGTAATGGTCGTAGCTTCCGGCGCCCAGAAACAGCGAGTATTCCGGGGAGACGGCCATCCGGCCGGCCATTTGTCCGACCTGACGCTCCAGGTCCCACTCGCTCGTCGCCTTCGGCAGGTCCAGCGCCCCCGCGAAACGGCAATCCGCCGGAACCGCCGCAAAGAGGTCGTCGATCTCCCTGAGGCCGACTGTTTCGAGCATCACGGCTATATCCTCCGTGGTGTGGGGCAGGTAACGCATCTATGCCTCTCCTTTTAAACGGGCGCGGTAGGCCTCCGCCGTCAGAAGCCGCGGGAAGGCCGCGGGATTATCCGGTTTGAGCAGGATCATCCACCCGTCGCCGTAAGGGCTCTGATTCAGCAGGACAGGGTCTTCGCTCAGGGGGGCGTTCACGGCGGCAACCTCCCCCGAAAGCGGCAGGTAGCATTCGGAGACCGATTTCACCGATTCCACCGTGGCAAAAACCGCCCCCTGCGCGATATGGGCACCGACGGACGGCAGCTCCACATAGACGATGTCCCCGAGTTGATCCTGGGCGTAATCGGTCAGCCCCACGCGCGCCAGATCGCCTTCCGGCCGGACCCATTCATGGTCGGCGCTGTAGCGGAGCTCTTCCGGTAACCGGATTTCCTCGATTTTTTTCATCGTTCCTCCTCGATTTGATTCCATGAAACTTTTGGAAATCGTGATCCCTCTGCGCGCTGGATATTTTCCGACCCTGCACCTCCTCGCTACGCTGGGAAAATTAGGAAAATTAGGGACAGCTCCCTATTTTCCGTAACGGGCGCCACACTGCGGGGGCAGGGTGCCCCGAAAAATCTCCAATGCGCGCTCCCGGGATCCGATTCCCAAGTTGCTAAAATTTCTCCCTATATCAGGCGGTGCAGACTTTCCATCAGACCGGCGAACATCTCTTCCGCAAAACAGTAGCGCATCGTCAGGAAGCGTTTCCGGAAGGCCGTCACCTCTTTCCGGACCGGCCGCCCGCCCACCACAACGTCATGGATGTACTGGGCCAGTGTCCGGAAATCCTCCGCCCCCATGCCGAAACGCGACATCTCCTGCACGCCCATCCGGAGAGCGCCGGCCGCAGTAAACCCTTCTTCGTCGGGTGCCGCCTGGTAGTTGCAGATGATGTTGTTCTCCTCGAGCCGGCGGGCCGCTTCCACCGCCCTGGCATATTCGACCTTTACGATGACCTGGTGGGTCTCCGTAAAGGAGATCTCCGGATCGCCCGCCACCTGCAGGCCCGTGTCCCGGAGCGCCTGGGCAAAGGCCTTTGCATTCCGGATCACCGCCTGCTGGTAGGTGTCCCGGAAGCAGTTCATCTCGTAGGCGGCCATCAGCAATCCCAAAAGGGTTCCCAGGTGGTGGTTGCTGACGCTTCCCGGAAAGGTCCGGTTTTCCACCGACTCCCAGAGGGCATACTGTTTTTCCTCTTCCCGCCAGTTTCCGGCAACAATTCCCCGCTGGGTGCCGAAAAAGGTCTTGTGCGTCGAGCCCGTGACCAGGTCCGTCCCTTCGGCAAAGGGCTCCTGAAAATAGGGTCCCAGCAGCCCCAGGACGTGGGCCACGTCGTAGAGGACGACGGCCTCGATCTTTTGTTCCCGGAGGAAATCCCGGATCTCCCGGACGGGTTCCCGGTGGAGGACCATGCTCTTGCCGAAGATGATCAGCTCCGGCCGGAATTCGTCGATGATCCGGCGGGTTTCATCCAAATCGATTTTGTAAGGGTTTTCGGACAAAACCGGAAAGTTGATCACGGCGGGCTTCTCCAGCCGCTTGTCGAATCCGACGAAATTGTAGAGGGCGCCCATCGGCTGGGCGCTGAGGTGGCCCCCCCGGATGATGTGGTTGTTCAGAACGGAGCGGATCCGCCGGGGTTCCGTCTTCCGGTCGCCCCGGTTCAGATAATCGACCAGGCCGCTGAAGACCACGGCGTTGGCCATCTGTCCGCTCATCACCCGAACCTCGACTTCCCGGCAGCCGAGGTAGCGGCTCATCTCCTCCTTGAGCAGCACCTCCACGCGGTCTATAAAATCCGTTCCCTGATAATAGAAGATCTCCGCATCGTAGTAGGAACGGAGGGAGCGGTGCTCGGCATAGCGTAAGGCAGGATCCATCACGGTCAGGCGCCGCACCATGGGGGAGACGGTCTGCTCGGATGGGATGAGATTGATGCACTCGCTCTGGCGCCAGAGGGTATTTTGAACGGCCCGCTCCAGCAGATCGAAGGTCTTTTCGTGCCAGGCGCCGGAGAGCGGCCTCTCCCGCTCCTCCGCGGGGCGCAGAAGAATCGGCATCGCATAGGGCGGCGCATCGGAGCGCAGATGCCAGGGAACCGCAACCGCATCGACCCGGTTTCCCCGGATCTCGATCTCCACCGGATCGTCCCTCCGGATGGGGCTGTCCACCAGCATCAGGCCGATCGCCCGCATCCCCCGTTCCCCCGTGAAATGCGTCGAAAGTCCCGCGCCCGCGGTTTTCCAGTACGGGACCATCGTGCCGCTCGTCACGAAACCGATCTCCCCGGCGCCCTTGAAAACCCGGAATCCCGCCCGGGCGATTCCCTTTCCGCGGAGAGCAAAAGGAACCACCCGCCGCGGAAGGTCCTTCAGCGAGCCGTAATCCTCATCCTGAATCCTTTTCAGGGTCTCAAACTGGAGGGACAGGGCCTCACGGCCGACGAAGTCTCCCTTCAGCGGCGACAGGCTTACGGCAAAACGGGCCAGGGGACAGGCGAAAATGGGGATCTCCTTCCCCGAGGGATCCTTCCCCAGTTCATGGCCGAAAAGGGGCAACCCGGCTTCCAGCCTCAGGGTGTCCCGCGCCCCCAGTCCAACCGGAACGGCCCCTTTCTCCAGGAAAAGATCCCAGAGCCATCCGGCGTCTGCTGATGCAGTGAAGAATTCAAAGCCGAGAGGCTCGCCTGTGTAGCCGGTCCGGGATATGAGCACCTTCTTTCCGTGAATGGAGGCCGATCGAATGGCATTCTTGATCGGTTCCGGCAAACCGCCGGCGCCGGTCAGTTCCTGGAGCATCGCCCGGGAATAGGGCCCCTGGAGAGAGATCATCGCCATCGATTCGGAGACGTCTTCCATCCGGGCTGAAGGGAAAAGGGACAGCACCTCCTGCAGATATTGCCGGTCGGCCTCCCGGTTGGCGGCATTCACGACCAGGAGGTATTCGTCCGGCGTGAATCGGTAAAGGTAGGCGTCGTCGATCGCGCCCCCATGGCCGTTGGGGATCATCGTGTACTGCGCAAAGCCGGCATCCAGTGCGGCGGCATTGTTGGAAAGGGCATGATGCAGGAAGGGGAGCGCTTCGGCACCGCGGACGATGAACCGCCCCATGTGGGAGACGTCGAAGAGACCGGCTGATTTCCGTGTGGCGAGGTGCTCCTCCACGATTCCGGTGCGGTACTGAAGCGGCATGTGCCAGCCGCCGAAATCGACCATCGTCGCCGCCAGCGCGATATGTCTTTCATGCAGAACGGTTTTCAGGAGATCGGCCATATTGTCCCCTCACATTCTTCACAGAATGTACGGCACCTTCAGATTGTACGTCTTGTACACCACGAAGGTCTCGGCGGACTGAACATCCCGGATCTGTGAAACCTGTTCCGTGTAGAATTCCAGCAGATCATTCGTATCGTTCAGCAGAACCGTCAGGATCAGGTCATACCGTCCCGTCACAACGCATACGGAAACGACCCCTTTGAGCCGGCTGAACTCTTCCCCCTTTTTAACCAGATCCATCGTGCCCAGTTTGATGCCGACCATCACCAGCCGATGCCCTGGAATGGCCTCCGGGTCCACGAGGCCGGTGACATCGAGAACCCCCTCCAGGTTCAGACGGTTGACGCGCGCCCGTACCGTATTTTCCGTGATGGAGAGTCTTTCGGCGATCTTTCGAAAGGATTTTCTTCCCTCCCGCAGGTGCTTGATGATGGCCAGACTGGTTTCGTCGATTTTCATATTTTCTCTCCCGTAAAAATCATTTACAATATATTGATCAATCTGTCAATAAATTATTAAAATCTTGTTGTTTACATAAATATTTAATGATATTATTTTCCAAATGCTATATTTTCTAAAATGATCAATGGGAGGACCCCCATGCCGGAAACATTCGATATCCTGGTGATCGGGGCGGGACCGGGCGGTCATGCGGCGGCGGTTCGGGCGGCCAAGCTGGGGGCGCGGGCGGCGATCATCGAGCGGCAGGGATGGGGCGGGACCTGCACCCACCGGGGATGCATCCCCACCAAGGCCCTGCTGGCCTGCAGCCGGCGCTATGCGGAGCTCAAGAAGCTCGGGCGGATGGGCGTGCATGTGGTCGATCCATTCCTCGACTTTGCCACGCTGAAACGGCACCAGGAACAGCTCGTGAAAATCTCCGCGCTTGGCGTTCAGAAATCCCTGAAGGAGGGCGGCGTAGAGATGAAAAGCGGGGAAGGGCAGATCCTCTCTCCAGGCGAAGTCAAATGGATTGCCGCGGACGGGACCTGCTCCCGCCTCTCTGCCCGGAATCTGGTGATCGCCTGGGGATCCGAACCCGCCCTGCCTCCCGGCGTGCAGCCTGCGGAGCGGATCCTGACCTCCGACGGCCTCCTGTCTCTGCGGACATTGCCGGAGAGCCTATTGATCGTTGGGGGGAACGTCATTGGCGTGGAGTTTGCCACGCTTATGGCCGAGCTGGGCGTCCGGGTGACCCTGATCGAGATGATGGAACGGATCCTTCCCGGCGAGGAGGGTGAGGCGGCGGCGCTGCTGGCGCAGGAACTGAAAAATCTGGGGGTTGCCCTCCATACGGGTGTACGGATGGAGACGATCCGGGAGACCGGTTCGGGGGTGCAACTGCTTGCCGCACCCGAAGGGTCTGTTTCTGAGACCCTGCGTACGGAGGGTTTACCCATCGCACATTCCCCCGGCGAGGGCGGAAAAGATCCAGGCCGCGTCCGGCTGGCCGGAACCCTGGAACTCACGGCCGAATACGCGCTGATCTGCACGGGGAGAAGGCCGCGGCTGAACGCGGAGGAACTCACCGCGCTGGGGATCCGCCACAACCGGCGGGGCATCATCGTCGATGAACGGCAGATGACCAGCGTTCCCGGGATCTTCGCCGTCGGCGACATCACCGGCGGCATGATGCTCGCCCACCGGGCCATGCGGCAGGGGGAAATCCTCGCCGAACGTCTCTGCGGCGGCGACCGGATGGATTTCCGGGAAGAATGGATCCCCTCTGTCGTCTACACCCACCCCCAGATCGCCCGGGTCGGCCTGACCGAAGCGGAGGCAAGGCGCAGGGGAATCGCCGTCTCGGTCCGCCGGGCGGATTTCGCCGCCAACATCACCGCCCGCACCGCGCTTCTTGGGCCCGGTTTCGTCAAACTCCTGTTTCATCGGGACAGGCTGGCGGGGGCGACCATCGCCGGCGAGCGGGCAGGCGAACTCATCGCATCGCTGAGCCTGGCGATGGCCGCGGGTCTCGATCGCCGGCAGCTTGAAGCGTGGATTATTCCGCACCCCACACTGAGCGAGGTGCTGGGGCTCTAAAACAGATGCTCGCCGGCGGAGACAAACCGCCGGAACCCCTCCCGATCCTCGGCGCAGGCCGCGATCCGCGCAAGCCCCTTCTTCAGCTCCTCCGTGCCCGTCGCGATCGAAAGCCGCAGATAATGGAACGGCTCCGCGCCGATCCGGCCGAACGATTTCCGGTCCAGCGTCGCCACGCCGTGCACAAACAGCAGGAACATCTGCAGCAGCGTCGAGGGGCTCGTCTTCAGACGGATCTCCTCCGGAAGGGTTGCAAACGCATCCATGATTCCGAGGTTGCGGCAGACCCC
>JAFGRP010000190.1 GCA_016935075.1 Deltaproteobacteria bacterium
AGGAGCAGGGGGTAGTCCCAGTGGCTCCAGTCCAGGCCGCTGGCAAACGCATCACGCCAATGCTCGCCGCCCCGGAACAGAAAACGGGCATGCATGTTCCAGATCAGCCAGGCATCCCACTTGCCGTGGGGTTCCTTCAGAAAGGCGAAGATAAAAGAACCCAGGGAGGCGATGAGTTCAACGGAAAAAATCCCGGACAGGAGGATCGGGAAACGGAATTTTTCCCCGGTTTGGGGAAGCGGCTGTCCCCTCCCGGCGGCTGACCGCCTGGAAAGGATGAAACAGGGAATCCCGACGAGCAGACAGATGCCGAGGTCAATGGCGGGGAGGTAACGTGTCAGGCCGGTCAGCAGGCAGACGAAATAAAGACACGAGGCGATGCCGAGACCGAGACCGCCTCCGGCAAAAAAACGAAACGCCGGACCGGCAGAGCCGCCTTTCGGGGACGGATAGAGAAGAAAGGTCAGCAGGATGCCGCCGGTCAGGGAGAGAAAAAGGGAGACGATAAAGGAGATGATCAAGGCTTCTGCTCCCTTCGATAGAGGACCAGGCCGTCTCCGAAATCCTTCAGCGGAACCAGGCCGTTCTTTTCCAGGAATCCGGGCGCCGGCGGTCCGTCGATAAAATTGCCGACGACGAGCGGGAGATCCGGACGGTTTCGGACGATCCGGGGGGCCAGGGTGTATTGCGTCAGCGCGTACTGGGCGAGAAATTCCACATTGGTGAAGGTCTTTTCCGCGGTGAAGATCCGGTCGTTTTCCACGGTCGTGACATAGCCGACGGCGCCGGAAGCGGGCAGCAGCGGCAGGAGCCGGGCGATGCGCGTCTCGTGGATCGTGACCGGGTCCGTCATGGGCAGGGCACGGTAGGATCGGATGCCCTGCCAGAACAGATTCAGGACGGCGTAACCGGTCAGAACGACGAGCAGTATGATACCGGCTTTCTGCCGACGGTTTGTGTGAAATGGGGGCATACAATGAAAAATAACACAATCGACGAAAGAATCACAAGCGGGAAAAAACCGCTCAGGCGGTGTTGCTTTCGCGGGAAACGGTCTTTCTGTGGATAAGCGTCTCCAGCCTCTCCATCAGCGGGGGGAGGGTTGCCGGGGCGAGGGCGGAGATGGCGACGGCGTCGAAACGTCCGCAGAGGGTTTCAAGGAGCGCCCGGTCGGCGACGCGGTCCATCTTGTTGAAAACCCGGAGGATCGGTTTGTCGATCAGGTCCAGATCCTGAAGGATCTTCTCGACGGCCATGATCTGCGCCTCGAAGGCCGGGTTGCCCGCGTCGATCACGTGGAGAAGGATGTCCGCCTCCTGAAGTTCGTCGAGGGTCGCCCGGAATGCGGCGACGAGCTCCTTCGGCAGTTCCCGGATGAAACCGACCGTATCGGTGATCACCGCCTCCGTATCCCGGGGGAAACGGAGGCGCGAGCTTTTCGGGTCCAGCGTCGCGAAAAGACGGTCTTCGGTGAAGACATCGCTTTTTGTCAGGGCGTTCAGGAGCGTCGATTTTCCGGCATTGGTATAGCCCACGATGGAGATGACGGGGAGGCCCGCCCGGTCCCGGCGTCCGCGCCGCTGCCCCCTGGCCTTTTCGATGTTCTTCAAATCCTTCTCCAGGTGATGGATACGGTTCCGGAGACGCCGGCGGTCCACTTCCAGCTTGGTCTCCCCGGGGCCGGTGCCGCCGATTCCTCCCGCCAGGCGGGACAACCCCGCGTCCTGCTGCGTGAGCCGGGGAAGCCGGTATTTGAGCTGGGCGAGCTCCACCTGGATTTTTCCCTCCCGGCTGTGCGCCCTTTTGGCGAAGATGTCGAGGATCACCTGGGTGCGGTCGATGACCTTCATCTCGGTGGAATCGGCGATCGAACGGATCTGGGCGGCGGTCAGTTCGTGGTCGAAGATCAGGAGGTTCGCGTCCATCTGCAGCGCCCGGATGACGAGGTCGGAAAGTTTTCCCTTGCCGATGAGATAGCGGGGGTCCACCTCGGAACGGTGCTGGATGACCGCGTCAAAAACCTCCACCCCCGCGGTGCGGCAGAGTTCCCGGAGTTCCGCGATGGAGGCCTCGCTGTCGGAAACGGGCCTCGTTTCCACGCGGACGAGGATGGCGCGATCGACGGCCTCCACCTTGCGCGTGGTCTGCCTCTTTGCGAACTCGCCCTCGAGGGCGGCGATGAAGGCGGTGAAATCGAGATCCATCTCCGCGGGGCGCCGGGGGTCGGGAAGCAGCCAGTAGCGCCCTTCCGGATTTTCGGGAATCAGATGGGCCGTGTGGGCAAAGCCCGGGAGGCCGTCCCCGCCGGTTTCCACCGCGCAGACGAGATCGAGGCGGAGGAGCGCCAGGTCCGTAAGATCGTCCGTGGTGAGCCCCTCGCCGGACAGATGGGTGTGGATCAGGCGGAGGCCCCTGAACCGGCGGGAGGAGGCGCGGAAGCGGTCGAGGGAGGGGATGACGATGTTGTGGTGCGATCCGACGATGACATAGGCGACCTCGCCCCGGCGGGTGATCAGAATCCCGATTTGTCGGTTGATCTCCCGGGAGAGTTCCGTCAGCTGGCGGGCCAGGTCATGGGTGACGATCTGTTCCGGCGGGACGCGCCGCCGGTAAAGCTGTCCGATCCGCTTGAGCTCTGCCGGTCCGAG
>JAFGRP010000191.1 GCA_016935075.1 Deltaproteobacteria bacterium
CCATTCGGAGAATAGTCATACTCCTGTCTGCTATACATCCAGGGGTGTTTATCCTTCTCTTTCCTCTGAGCAGCCGTCAATTTCTTCTCGGTGCGGTTGAGGTCTTCATTAAGGGCGAATGGAATAATTTCATCCATGACCGATACGGAGGTGGAAAACGGCGGCTCTTTGGCAACAGATATATCGAATCCTCTGGTTTCCAAGGCTTTCACAAGTGTGTCCATAATGAGCATGGCTCTATCGATGCTATCCGGCCCCACGTGTACATCGAGGCATCCTCGTGCTCTCGGTTGTCTTAAGCCCCGATCATCGGCCTTCGCCCCCATCAGACTCCTCTGGGTCATCGCGATCAAGGAATGAGGGGAATCCAATGAAGACGGAACCGTAATTTTGTTCTCAGAAAGTTTTTCGGCGGTGATCAAATCAATTGTTTCGTTGTCCTGTTCACCATCTCCCTGGTGCTTTGATTTTCTGCGTATATATGCCCCTGTGGCGTTTAATTTCTTTGCTGGTCGTAAAGGAGGCGTAGGTATTTTCAATCCTTTTTTCTTCATCTGCCAGTATCCCCTGCCGGGCACGGGAATCTCCAATCTCTTGCAGATTTTTCCCAAACCACGATCTGACAGTCCGTACTCTCGTGCCAGCTTCGACACCGGCTCACTCCAGACCATCTTGTATAACGCCTCACGCTTCAGAAAAATTGTTTCGCTATCCATTATTTCGCCTCCAAGGTGAAGAGCAGATTTCCTAAACAACCGGCCATAAAACTATTTGACAAAATCTTTATGTTTCATTACTTTCAGCGTAACTCCTCTTCCAAGGAAGGAACCAATAATATAGTGAAACGGGAAAAAACCAAACTGGGCAAATTTGAAATGCAGCTTCTTGCCTATACCCAGCTCAGGAAAAAGGAATTCATCTCCTCGGGAGAAATTGCCTCCGCCTTAGATATTAATGCCGAACAGGAATGGAAACTCCTCAATCGGATGGCAACTTCCGGTCTGATTATCCGATTGAAAAGGGGTATCTATCTGGTTCCTTCCCGCATGCCCGCCGGCGGCAGGTGGACGGTCAGCGGTTATTACATTCTTTCCAAACTCATGGAGGCCCTCAAAGGCCGATACCAGATCAGTGGTCCGAGTGCCTTTAACTTCTATGGCTATGACGACCAGATACCAAATCGGATTTACGTTTACAATGACCGTATCTTTGGAGAAAGGCAGATCGGCGGAATTGATTTCGTCTTCATTAAGACAGAGGTCAAGCGTTTGGGTTCGACAAAGAGCTTGAAGACGCCTGATGGCATCGACGCTGTGATGGTCACCAAAACCAGGGCACTGGTCGATGCCGTTTATGACTGGTCCCGGTACAACACCCTTCCCCGGGCCTACGGATGGATCGCGGAAACAGTGAAAAAAGACCCGGTCATGGTCGATACCCTGATCGACGACACGCTCCAATATGGCAACAAGGGAACAGTGAAGCGTATCGGATATTTGCTTGCCCAACTCGCTATCGATGATGAGCGTCTTGAGAAAATGAAACGAAAGCTCGGTCCCACCAAGTCATTTATACCTTGGATACCAAGCCAGACGGCAAAAGGCAGCATCAATAAAGAGTGGGGATTAATTGTTAATGGAACCCTCCCGCGATCATAGGATCTTGGTCCATGAAGATCAGGCGTTCTTCCGTGAGGCAGTCCTTTTCACTGCAGGTCAGACCGGATTGAATGCCACCCTCATTGAAAAGGATTATTTCTGCACCATCCTTCTACAGTATCTTTATGACCAGCCAGACAGCACCCTGATTTTCCGGGGAGGCACCTGCATTGGCAAGGTCTATGCCGATTTTTATAGACTCAGCGAAGACCTCGATTTCCTTATTTCAACACCCTCGGAAGTGGGCGTCAACATGCGACGGAAAGGAATGGCGCCAGTCAGGGAGTGGGTAAAAAAGATATCGGATGAGATCGGCATCCTGACCCTCCCCGAAGATTTTACTGGACACAATAGCTCCCGGCAGTACGTTGCCTATGTGACCTACCCCTCTATCTTCCTCTCGGAAGAGGCAGCCCGCATCAAAATCGAGGTGGGATTGCGCGAAACGACCTTGACGCCGGCTGTGCACCTGAAAGCCAGGACATTGCTGCTGAGCCCGTTCACGCGCAAGTCTCTGGTCCCCGATATCGAAGTGGTCACCCTATCCATGCAGGAGGCCATCGCAGAAAAGCTAAGGGCGGCACTGACGAGGTTGGAGCCAGCCATTCGGGATTTCTTCGATATCGATTACCTCGCCTCCCGGAACAAGATAGATTTCGATGATCGGCATCTCTTCCAGCTTCTCTCTGAAAAGCTGAAGGTGCCGGGAAATCCTCCGATCGATCTGTCTCCAGCGCGGAAAGAAAAACTCAAGGCCCAACTCAAAACGGAACTGAAACCGGTGCTGCGTTCAGAGGACTTTGAAAACTTTGATCTCGACCGAGTTTTTAAAATTACAGCAACAGTTGTTCAGATGTTGCCGAATTGGGGGAAGAAGATACCCTCTTAAGAACAAGCACTCGCATATTCTATGAAGAAGCAGATCATCAAGAATATCGGCCCAGCTGGCCACAGACACAGGCTTAAGGAACGGTTTTGCAATGCCGGTCGTAAGGCCCTCGCCGATTATGAGTTACTCGAACTGCTCCTGACTTATGTCATTCCCCGTGTCGACACCAAGCCTACCGCTAAAGCGCTCCTAAAGCAATTCAAGACCATCTTTAATGTGCTCCAACAGCCCGCCGAACGTCTCATGGAGATCAAGAAACGGTATTACTTTGGCGCCTGCTTTCAATTCATCTAGGTAATCAGCCCATTGCTGCATCATCTTCCGACGTTCTTCCAGGTGGGAAGTACGGTTATACGCTCGTCCGAGCGGATCTCGGACAGCATGGGCAAGCTGGTGCTCGATATAATCTGGGCGGATGTGTAAGATCTCATCAAGGATCGTCCTGGCCATTGCACGTAAGCCGTGGCCCGTCATGGTGTCCCGATCGTATCCGAGATAGCGAAGGGCGGCGTTTACGGTATTATCGCTCATCGGCCGAGTATGCGACCTCGTAGAAGGGAAGACGTACCGACTCGTGCCCGTTAGCTCCTTGAGCTCAGTCAGAATCTCCACTGCCTGACGGCACAGCGGGACAATGTGAGGCTGTTTCACCTTCATCTTCTCGGCAGGGATGCACCAGATCGCCTCATTGAGGTCGATTTCCGCCCATTCCGCATGTCGTAGTTCTCCCGGACGCACAAAGAGCATGGGGGACAGCTTTAAGGCACACCGGACCATGAAGTGGCCTTGGTAGCCATCGATCGCCCGTAGCAAGGGAGGTACCTCCCTGGGGTCCGTGATTGCCGCATGATGCCTCTCCGGGGGTTGCGGCAAGGCCCCGCGCAGATCGGCCGACACGTCCCGTTCGGCCCTTCCCGTGGCGACGGCATACCGAAAAACCTGGCCGACGATCGTTCGGACCCTGTGCGCCTGCTCCAGAGCGCCTCGGTCCTCTATCCTGCGCAAAGCCTCCAGTACCTTTGGGGCCTTAATCTCCTTCATCGGCAACTTCCCGAGCCAGGGGATGAGGTCTTTCTCCAGACGGCCGTTGATGGATTCCGCATGCCCGGCCGACCAGGTCGGGGTAAATTTCGCGTACCACTCGCGGGCGATGACTTCGAAGGTTTCCGTCTCCGCAGTCTCTGACTGTTTCTGTGCCTTACGGACAGCTCCGGGATCAATCCCATTCGCAATCTGCTTACGGGCTTCATCTCTTCGCTGTCATGCATCGGCAAGGCTAATTTCCGGATAGGAGCCAAAGGCAAGAAGTTTCTCTTTTCCCTCATGGCGATACTTCAGACGCCATAGCTTACTCCCCTGCAGGGTAACGAGAAGGAATAAGCCGCCCCCATCAAAAAGTTTGAGCCGCTTTTCTGATGGCTTTATATTTCTGATCTTCGTATCGTTGAGAGCCATGATCGTACCCCCTATCCGGGGGGCATCTGGGGGTATCGCTAGTAGGGCACTTCCACTATTCCCCGATATATACCCCCATATTTCCCGGATTTTGGTGGACAGGGTAGCACGTCCCCGGACGAATAGAAACAAAAAAACCCGCTATTTCTAGCGGGTTTCGGTCCTCCTAGGACTTCCTAGGATTATGATCTGGCGGAGAGAGGGGGATTCGAACCCCCGTGAGGGCTTTTGGCCCCCAAATCGATTTCGAGTCGATCCCGTTACGACCACTTCGGTATCTCTCCGGATATTGGAATTCTTTCACGAGGGGCCTATAGCCTCTTTTCCCGGAAAAAGCCACTCAAAATTTCGGCGCAGGCCTCCCGGAGAATCCCCTCCGTGACGGCAACGGCGTGGTTCAGACGCCGGTCCTCGAAGAGCCGGTAAAGAGAGACCGCCGCGCCCCCTTTGGGATCGGCGGCGCCGAAGACAAGCCGTTCAATCCGGGCGTGCAGGATCGCTCCCGCGCACATGAGGCAGGGTTCGAGCGTCACGTAGAGCGTTGTCCCCGCAAGGCGATAGTTCCCGGCGGCAGCCGCCGCGGCGCGGATGGCCAGTATCTCGGCATGGGCCGAGGGGTCGTTCAGCAAAATCTGGCTGTTGCGGCCGCCCGCCAGGAATGCGCCGCCCCGGACGATCACCGCCCCGACCGGCACCTCCCCGGCCTCCCGGGCCCGTTGGGCCTCCGCAAGAGCGATCCGCATCCATTTTTCATCGGTTTCCGGAGCCGTATCCATGCTGTTTCAAAGACTTCCTTTGACTTTTTCCGCGAAATCCGCCATTATTTAAAATGTTTGAATGACGGAGGCTTGTTAAACCCCATGATGGCGAAGAAGTTCCTCATCCTCTTTGTCCTGGCATCGCTGGCGGGCCATGCGCTGGTCATTGCCCTGACGGCCCGAATCGACATGAAGGGTGTTCCACGGCTCGAGAAGGTGATGAAAGTCGAGCTGAGTACGACGGCGGAAGCCGAACCGCCGCCGGTTCCCGGCCACATCCGGCCGGCGGCGCCGGCCGCCCCGACGGGGAAGATGACCCCCAGTGTCCGCGATGATTCCGTCAGCCTGCAAAATCCGGGCGGACCCTACGAACCCTATCTCCTCCAGATCCGCCGGAAGATCGAAGGGCTCTGGTCCTATCCGCCGCTGGCCCTCTCTCAAAATCAGCAGGGAGAGGCCGTGATCCGCTTCACGATCGACGCCGGCGGCGCCCTGAACGGCTACTACATCACCTCCACCTCCGGGAGCCCGATCCTCGACGAGGGGGCGCTCGCCGTCGTCCGCTCCGCCGCGCCGTTCGCCCCCCTGCCGGAGAAATTCCATCTTTCGCAACTCCACATTACGGCAACCTTCCGTTACCGGATCAATTAGGTTGTTGACCGGGAGCGCATCCCTCAAGCCCCGCCTTGTGGGCGGGGGTGCATATTCCGCCATATTCCGCATATTCCGCATATTCCGGGGACATAATACTATTTATTCGGCGGACACGTTCCGATCCCTTCGGACCTCCGGAACATGTCCCCATTCGTTCAGATTTCAGAAATGATCCCGGCAAGGTTCCGGTTGATCTCGAGCAGCCGGTCGCGAAGCTCGGTCTGCTCCATCCAGACCTTTCCCTCCATCGCCCCCCGGCGCTCCCGGAGCCGGGCGAGCCTGGTCTCCATGTCGGCAATCAGGAATTCCCAGTCGACTTTAGGTGCCGCCTTTTCGGGATAGGCCACGCGCGCAAGCTCCCGCCCGGGCGCCAGCGTAACCTCTTCGAGATAGTCGGGAATCGCGGCCTCGATCCCGAAACGGTCCCGGATGAGTCCGGCCAGCGCCTGCTGGGCGTTGTATTCGCCGTGGATCAGAAACAGCCGCATCTCCTCCCTGGTCTTGAAGTGGCCAAGCCATTCGATGAGCTGGCCCTGCCCTGCGTGTGCGGAAAAACCGTTGATTGTGAAGATCTTTGCCCGGACGGCGATATCTTCGTTGAAGATCCGGACCTTTTCGGCGCCGTCGACGATTTTCCGGCCCGTTGTCCCCTGCGCCTGGAAACCGACGAAGACGACGCTCGCCCCCCCGCGCCAGAGGTTGTGGCGGAGGTGGTGTTTGATCCGGCCGGCATTGGCCATTCCGCTCGCGGAGATCACGACGGCCGGCCCGCGGAGCCCGTTGATCTCCATCGACTCCTGCGTCGAGGGGGTAAAGCGGAGTTGGGGAAGTTTCAGGGGATCCTCGCCGTTCGCCAGCAGGGCTTTTGTCTCCGCATCCATGTACTCCCTTGATTTCCGGAAAATCTCCGTCGCCTGGATGGCGAGCGGGCTGTCCACGAAGACGGGCATATCGGCGGGCAGGCGGCCCTCCTTCGCCAGCAGGTGGAGGGAATAGATCATCTCCTGCGTCCGCCCCACGGCGAAGGCGGGAATGATCACCTTTTCCCCCCGACCGTAACTCCAGGCGATCGCCTCGGCGAGTTCGTTCAGGCTGTCCGTTTCGTCCCGGTGGTCCCGATTCCCGTAGGTCGACTCCATGAAGAGGAAATCGGCCGTATCGATCACCGACGGATTCCGGATGAGGAGCTGCGCCGGGCGGCCGATATCGCCGGAGAAGACAACGCGGCTCTGGGTCCCGTTTTCCGCAACGGTCAGTTCCGCCATTGCCGCCCCGAGGATGTGGCCTGCGTCCCGGAAGGTCGCGGTGATGCCGGGGGCGGGCGAGAAGGCCTCCCCGTAGGTGACGGTCGAGAAGAGGGGAAAGGCGGCCTGCGCATCCTTCTGTGTGTAGAGCGGAGTGATGTCCTCAGCCCCGCGGCGCCGGTGTTTGCGGCTCCGCCACTGCGCCTCCATCTCCTGGATATGGGCGCTGTCGAGGAGCATGATCCGGAGCAGATCCCGGGTCGGCGGGGTCATGTACACCTTGCCGCGGAACCCCTTCTGGACGAGACGCGGGAGGAGTCCGGAATGGTCCATGTGGGCGTGCGTCATCAGGATGAACTCGATTGCGCGGGGATCGTAGATATCGACATCCCAGTTTCTCTTTTCGATCTCCGCGTTCCCCTGATGCATCCCGCAGTCGATTGCAAACCGCCGGTCGGCTGCCTCCACGATATAACAGGAGCCTGTCACCGTCCTTGCCGCACCCATCAATTTCACTTTCATAGTTGGCTCACCATCCGATTTGAACGATGTAACGCGCACCTTCGTAACCCCTTTCCGCTTCTCCGGGGAATGATAGAAGGTCGTCTCCGGTGTCCATATCGCAACAATACGGGAATTGCAACCGGCACAGAATTATAAAAATAATTGCATTGCCGTTCACAGACGTGTATATGTACGTCTACACTTGGCATGTATAGTTTAGTCTTGTAATCATCAAACCTCGATTGGGAGAAAGATGTAGCATGAAGGCCCGAAGACGGGAGGAATTGACCATGAAAAATGTCAACGCCCTGAAGATCCGAAATCAGTTAGGGGAAATCCTGGACGGACTTGACGAAACGGGCGAGCCCGTTCTGATCAGCAAGGGACGGAAGGTGCGAGCCGTGTTGATCACACCCGGGCAGTTTGAACGGCGTTTCCTCGACTATCAAACGGAAGAAAAAAAACAAAAGCTCCTGGAGATGATAGAATCCCTGAAGGACCGGCGTATCGGTGAAAAGGGCAGCGTGGACGTTCTGAGAGAACTCAGAGGATACGAAGTATGATCTGGATCGTTGATGCTTCCGTCGCGCTGAAGTGGTTTCTGAAAGAAGAGCGCAATGCCCATGCTGATGCCGTTCTGGAGCGCTGGATCGATCAACCGGAATTTTTTGTCGTGCCGGAACTGTTCTGCTTTGAGGTCTTTTCAGTCCTCTGCCGTATCCACCCCCGCGGACGTGATGTTTTTGTCGAAGGCGTTCTGCCTCTGATTCAGGGTGGTATCATCCGGCAGACCATGACGGAGCAACTGGCCGGCGACGCGGCGCGGTTCGTTGCGATTGGATTGACCGGCTATGACGCCTGTTACGCGGCGCTTGCCGGGCAGTTGCACGGAGTATGGCTGACTTTCGACGCGCGGGCCCACCGCCTGATTGCGGGTGAGGGTGTTTCCCACAACCTGGCCAAGGGGCCGCCCGCAGGCTGGCTGTAGGCGGACCAGGAGCGGGACCGGATTGACGGCGTGGATTACTGAATAAGGAAGCAGTAATATGGGTTCAGATGAAGAAAAAATTGAAAGAATTAAGTCTCTTTGATCTGGAGGTCGACATGCGACCCGATATCGAGAACATCTGCCGGGAAACCGACACCACGGATTGGAAAGAAATTCCCGTCGAATACGGAGCGGAGATCCTGAAGGTCTGCGTCCCGCCGGACTGCGCGATCATCAGCATGAAGGAGATCCCGATCCTGCAAGATCCGCGGGCCGCCTTCGAGGAGGCCCTCTCCCGCCCCATCGGCTGCCCGCCGCTGGCGGAGATCATCCGGGACAAGGGGAAACCGGCCGCGGAACTGACCGCGGCGGTGACCGTCTCCGACATTACCCGTCCCGTCCCCTACCGCGGAGAGGGCGGCCTCCTCCGGCCGCTCCTGAACCGCCTGGGGGCGTGCGGGATTCCCCGGAAAAACGTCCGGATCGTCATCGGCAACGGGATGCACCGGCGGAGCACCGCGGAGGAACGGGCCGGGATGTTCGGCGACGAGATCCTCCGCGATTACCCGGTGATCGACCACGACTGCGAGGACGCGGACTCGCTCACCTTCATCGGCAAAAGCGTAACCGGCGGGGACGTCTTCGTAAACAGCGCTTTCCACCGGGCCGATCTCCGGATCGCCACGGGCCTCGTCGAAAGCCATTACATGGTCGGGCTCTCCGGGGGGCGCAAGGCCATCTGCCCGGGTCTGGTGGACAAGCGAACGATCGAAAAGTTCCACAGCCCGGCGTTTCTCGAATCCCCATTTGCCCAGAACCTGATCCTCAAGGGGAATCCCTGCCACGAGGAGTCTCTGGCGATCGCCCGTACGGTGGGCGTCGACTTCATCGTCAATACGACCCTCGACCGCGACATGCGTCTGACCGGCGTCTTCGCCGGGGATCTCGAAGCGGCCCACATGGCGGCGGGCGAACTGATCCGGGAGTACGTATCGGTCCCCGTCGAGAGGGAATATGATATCATCCTCACCCACGGCGGCTACGTCGGCCGGAACCACTACCAGGCGGTGAAGGCCGCCCACAACGCCCTCCCGGCGATCCGCAAGGGGGGAGTCCTGATCGTCGTCACCGACAACCGGGACGCGGAGCCGATCGGCGGACCGGAATACAAGAGCCTCCTCCACATGCTCAAGATCCAGGGGGCGGACCACTACCTCCGGATGATCGAGGCCCCCGGCTGGCGCTTTACGAAGGACCAGTGGGAACCGGAGATGTGGGCGAAGGTCTTCCGGAAGATCGACGAGGAGCGATTCTTCTACTGCACCCACACAATCCCGCGGGAGGGGTACGACCTGATCCCTGGCCGCTGCGGTCTCGATCTTTTGGGAGAAGAGGAATGGTGCGACCCTGTCCCGGCCGTCCGGGAGATGGCCGAAAACGCCCTGCGTCTGGCCGTGGCGGACTACCGGCGGAAGGGGATCGAGCCCAAGGTCGCCTTCATCCGGGAGGGACCCTACACGATTCCGTATCTCAAAGCGGGAAAGGCGGCTGCCCGTTGAACGCGGTGATCGAGGCGGAACATCTCCGCAAGACCTTCGGGGAACTGGTCGCCGTGGACGACCTCTCATTTTCGGTCGGTCCGGGCGAGTGTTTCGGAATACTCGGTCCCAACGGGGCCGGAAAAACCTCGACGATCCGGATGGTCTATGCCTTTTCCCCCCTCTCGTCGGGAGAGCTCCGGGTCTTCGGCCTCGACATCGCCCGGCAGGCGCGCGCCATCAAATCCCGGATCGGCGTCTGTCAGCAGGAAAACAACATCGATCCGGACCTCTCCGTTCTTCAGAACCTCGAGGTCTTCGCCCGGTACTTCAACCTCTCCGCGGCCGAGGCGACGCGGCGCTCCCGGGAGCTTTTGCGCTTCATGGCCCTCGACCACCGGGAAACCGCCCGGGCTCAGGAGCTTTCCGGCGGGATGATCCGGCGTCTGGTCATGGCCCGCGCGCTCCTCAACCGGCCGGAGCTCCTCATCCTCGACGAGCCGACGACCGGTCTCGATCCCCAGTCGCGCCATCAGGTCTGGGAGCGTCTGGAGGAACTCCGGGCGGAGGGGCTTTCGATCCTGCTGACGACCCACTACATGGACGAGGCCTCCCGCCTCTGCGATCGCTTGATCATCATGGACCGGGGGCGCCTCCTGGTCGAGGGGATGCCGGCCGATCTGGTCCGCCGCCACGTCGGCCGCGATGTCATCGAGGTCGCGGATCCGCCGGAGGGGCTGCCCGCGTTCCTGCAAGGACGGGGGACCGTCTTCGAGAGCCTCGGCCACCGGCTGATCATCGCCATAGAGGACGGTCGGGATCTCTACCGGGAAATCGGTGAGCGTTTCTGCGGCAGCGGAGGATGCGTCATGCGGACGGCCACGCTGGAGGACGTGTTTCTCCGCCTGACGGGGAGGGATCTGCGGGAATGAGAACAGAGGAAATCCGATCTCGGAAGCGCGCATTGGAGATTTTTCGGGGTACCCTGCCCCCGCAGCGCAGTGCCTTTACGGAAAATGGGGACAGCTCCCCCATTTTGCCGCAGGAAAATAGGGGAGCTGTCCCAAATTTTCCGTTCAGCGAAGCGAGGAGGCGCAGGGTCGAAAAAGGTCCAGCGCGCGGAGAGATCGCGATTTTCGAAGATCCTAAAGAGCGTTGGGGGGCAGTAGCATGAAGTTCTATCCGCCGATATCGCGCCGATTTTTCCGGGTCTGGCAGCGAAACTGGGCCGTCTACCGGCAGAGCTGGAAGATCAGTTTCATTCCGCCGCTGCTCGAGCCCCTGCTGTACCTGCTGGCGTTCGGCGTCGGCTTGAGCGCGCTTGTGGGAAACATCCGCTACCAGGGCGTAGAGATCTCCTACGTTCGCTTCATCGCCCCGGCGCTCATCGCGATCACCGTCATGAACAGCTCCTTCTTCGAGAACACCTACGCCTCGTTCGTCCGGATGTACTATCAGAAGACTTTCGACGCGATGATGGCAACGCCGCTCACCGTGGAGGAGATCATCCTGGGGGAGATCGTCTGGGGGGCGACCAAGGCCGTGATCGCAACCGCGATCATGATGGTCGTGATCGGGTTCTTCGGCCTGATCCGCTGGCCGGAAGGGCTTCTCCTGCTGCCGCTCGCCTTTCTGGGTGGACTCGCCTTCGGTTCAGCGGGGATGGTCTGCACCGCGATGGTCCCCGGAATCGAACTTTTCAACCTGCCGGTCTTCCTGTTCATCACGCCGATGTTCCTCTTCGGCGGAACCTTCTTCCCCGTGGAGAACCTCCCCGGCTGGGCGCAGACCACGGCCGCCTGCCTCCCGCTCACCCACCTGGTCAATCTCTCCCGCGCTCTCGCGAACGGCCGGGTCGACGCCGGACTTTTGCCGGGTCTTGCCTACCTGACCGCAATGGCCGCGTCAATCCTGCCGTTGGCACTCTTCAGGATGCGCAAAAGGCTGATCAAATAATAGAAAACAAATGTCAACCGGAGTGTTCGGGAGAAACCCGTTTGCCCGACTCCATATATCCCCAAGAGGCGGTGATGCCAATTTTCTTGTTGACGCGAAATTTCATATCCGATAGAAGCTCGTGTATTCATAATGCATTAGGAGGCAAACAACCATGCAACATGTTCGATTCGGCCGCACCGGGCTGCAGGTTTCCAGAATTTGCCTGGGCACCATGACCTTTGGGCTGCAGTGCAATGAGGCTGCCTCCTTTTCCATCCTCGACAAAGCAGCTCAAGGTGGCATCACCTTCATCGACACCGCAGATATTTATCCTTTGGGGAGCAATCTGGAATTGCACGGACGTACGGAGGAAATCGTCGGCAGGTGGCTTCGCGGAAAGCGCGAACAGTTTATCCTTGCTACCAAGTGCAGTGGCAGGATGGGACCACATGCCTGGCAGCAAGGCGCTTCGAGAAAGCATGTGATGAATGCCATCGATGCATCGCTCAAGCGTCTGGGTACGGACTACGTGGATCTCTATCAGGTGCACCATCCGGATGCCGATACATCGATGGACGAAACCCTTGAAGCCTTCGACGCGGTGCTTCGCAGCGGCAAGACGCGTTACATCGGCTGTTCCAACTATCAAGCCTGGCGCCTCGCCCGCGCGACAGGTCGTAGCGAAGTTCTGGGGCTGCACAAATTCGTGTCCGTACAGCCGCGGTACAGTCTTCTCTTCAGGCAAAACGAGCGGGAGCTGTTCCCGCTCTGCGAGGAGGAAGGAATCGCCGTCATTCCCTACAACCCGCTCGCGGGAGGGATGCTGACGGGCAAGCACAAGCGTTCCACAGCGCCTGCCGAAGGCCGCTTTACCTTTGGGACATCGGCCAAGACGTACACCGATCGCTACTGGCATGATCGAGAGTTGGATACGGTGGACACCTTCGTGAAAATGGCCGGTGAGGCAGGTGTGGAACCCGCGACTTTGGCGGTGGCCTGGGTGATCGCCAATCCGGTTATAACGGCCCCGATCATCGGCGCCAGCAAACCCGAACAACTGGACGCGAGTCTCGCCGCCGCAGAGATGAAGCTTGATCCCGCCCTTAAGGCCAGGCTTGATGAATTGACCCATGGGTTTCGTATGGGCGATGCGCTGCGATAGCCTGCATCCCTGAGAATCTTCGAAGTGCGATGAAATCGCCGCCCCGGGTTTAGGATAGGGGGGCGCAGGATAGAAATTCAGTGATCCGTGATTCCAATCGCAAACACGGGGAAACGCAACTCATCCATGATGAAGGTTGCCGGATCATCTTCCCTGGACCAGGACATCAGGCAGGGAGCACGTCATGTTCGCGCCCCGGCCATAATCTGCGGGGTTGGCATATTCACGTCTGTAATTCGGTCCAAGACGCCGCGCAGAAAGCAATCAGAAAAAGAATAACATACAGTGGGTCGAATCGATTCCGTTGATCTTGTTTCCCCCATCCCCATGACGCCATTGCCGAGGTCACCCTGCCGCCGGTAATGCACAAAATGCGCAGACGGTTGATCAAGTAAACTCGTGCCGCACGTTGCGCGGCACTCGGCTTCGCGGGCGGGGCATTGAACCCCGCCCTTGACCAAAGGGTGCTTAGCGCCCCTTTGGAAACCCAGCATAAGGTTCCCCGCGACAAGCCGCGGGGCATAGTCTGAAGTTATTAATTTTACTCCGACATAGAATTAATGTTTTGACTGTGCTGGACAGTTATCGTAAAAGCAGATATAAATAACAGAACAGTCCTCATGTGGTTGTACGGCTAATAACAGCTATTCCTAATATAATCGAGAGCATAAACGCAGCTTTACCGAATTGCACCAAAACGCTTAAGGGAGGGAGACTGACCATGTCGACTTATGATCCCAATGATATCGTCATCGACTTACGGAAACGCGCCGCCGCACTCGGCGGCCGGCGCATCGCCGCAGGTATCGTGGGAGCGCTGATACTGATCTTCCTCTGGTCGGCCTGGTTCACTGTTCAGCCCGAGGAAACGGGAATCGTCCAGCGCTTTGGGGCCGTGAACCGTACGGTGGGTCCGGGCCTTCACTTTAAGTTTCCTGACGGCATCGAGAGAGTCCGAATGGTTCCCACGGCCCGGGTCCTCAAGGAGGAATTTGGGTTCACCACGGTTGCCATGGGGGCGGGCGGCCGCACGTTATACGCGCCTGACAGGAAGGGATTCAAGGACGTGTCGCTGATGCTTACGGGAGACCTGAACGTGATTGATGTGCAGTGGATCGTCCAATATCGGATAGAGGACCCGGTCCGCTACCTCTTCAAGGTCCGCGAGTCCTTGCAGACGATCCGGGACATCGCCGAGGCAGTCATGCGCCGGGTGGTCGGCAATCGCTTGGGGAGCGATGTCCTGACCGTCGGCCGGGTGGCCGTGTCCACCGAGGTAAAGGAGGAGATGCAAAAGATCCTAAGCGATTACGAGACCGGCGTTCGCCTGGTTACGGTGGAACTTCAGGACGTAACACCCCCGGACCCCGTCAAACCCGCCTTCAACGAGGTGAACGAGGCCCGCCAGGATCGGGAGCGGACGATCAACCAGGCACAGGAACAGGCCAATCGGGAGATTCCAAAGGCACGTGGCGAGGCAACCCGGACGATCACCGAGGCCGAGGGTTACGCCGTCGAGCGGGTCAACCGCGCGAATGGAGAGGCAACACGATTCCGGGCCATCCTTGCTGAGTACCAGCGGGCTCCGGAGGTCACGCGCCGCCGCCTCTACTTGGAAGCTATAGGGAACATTCTGCCCGAAGCGAAAGCTCTGTATATCGTAGACAGCGACCAAAAGGCCCTCCTACCTTGGCTCCGCCTGGAGTCGGGAGAGATGCCTGCCGCAGCAGGTAAAGGAAGCGGCCAGTCCGAAGGCGTCAAGGGAGGAAAGCAGCCATGAAAAATGTGCAAAATATCGGACTCGGGTTTCTTGCACTGGCGATTGTCATCGTTTTCTCTGGCACTTTCTACACGCTGGAGGAGGGCGAGCAGGCAGTGGTCGTCCAGTTTGGCCGACCCGTGGGGGCAACGGTAATCGACGCAGGGCTGCATGTTAAGCTCCCCCTCATCCAGGAGGTGCGCCGCTTCGAAAAGCGTCTCTTAATCTGGGATGGCGACCCCAACCAGATCCCCACTAAAGGGAGGGAATTTATTTGGGTCGACACTACGGCCCGCTGGCGGATCGCCGACGCCAGAAAGTTCCTCGAGAGCGTTGCCACGGAGACCGGCGCCCGATCGCGCCTAAACGACATTATTGACTCCGTCGTGCGAGACCAGGTTTCGGGCAGTGAGCTTGTTGAACTTGTCCGCAGTGCCTCGTGGGTAGTTCCCAAAGGAGAGATTCTGGAGGAGGTACCCGCCGAGGTTCGCGAGGAATTAAAGAAACAGGTTGTCCGAGGACGCGAGGAGATCACCCGGACCATCTTAGCCGAAGCCCGGAAGGTCATCCCCCAATACGGGATCGAGTTGGTGGATGTGCGCATCAAGCGTCTCGATTACGTGGAGAGCGTCCGGGAGAAGGTTTATGCCCGAATGATCTCGGAACGCAAGCGGATTGCTGCCCAATTCCGGTCCGAGGGCGAAGGCCGGAGTGCCGAGATATTGGGAACCATGGAGAAGGAGTTGCGCCAGATCCGCTCGACCGCCTACCGGCGGGTTCAGGAAGTCAGGGGTAAAGCCGACGCCGAGGCTACGCGCGTGTACGGGGCAGCCTATAACAGCGATCCCGAGTTCTACGCCTTCTCGCGAACCCTGGAGGCCTACAAGGAGGGGCAAAACAAAAACTCGGTGGTAATCCTTACTACGGACAGCGATTACTACCGTTACCTGAAGCAGTCCGGGAAGGCGGCCGCAGTTCGACCGACTCGCTAATGCCCTGGGTCAGACATAACGAACAACCGAGTTTCATCATTGATTATTATATCACTACAAATGATTCCGTTTTTCGTGGAACGCCTGCTTGCCGACTCGGGGCGATTCCACATAGCTTGGCGTGTTTGTCTGGTAGCCGGTGGTATAAAAGCGATAAGAAAACCGGATCGTATTACGTATAGCAAATACGAGCGAGAGGCGACTGATCTGGCCGGATCATTGAATTATGTACCGGTTGGCAAAATCTCGTTTCGTAAAAGACACGGGGTCTTTTATTTCAATCTTAACGGGGGGGCAATAAATGCGTAAGTTTCCATAATGGATATGCGGTTGGAAACCTAAACGGAAAGGAGGTAGAAGAATGAATTTAGATATTACGACATTATGGAATACCGTGCAGACTGGACTGGGAGGTCAAATCCCAACCCTGCTGGGAGCGTTGGCCATATTGGTACTGGGGTGGGTAATCGCCGTGGTAGTACGTGCCGGGGTTCGCAAGGGGTTGGGCTTCGTGGGTTTGAATAAGCGCTTGGCTCAACTTACCGGTCACACCGTCGACATCGAAAAAGGCATTGGAGTGACTTTCTTTTGGGTTGTGATACTGTTCACGTTGATGGCGATATTCAACGCATTTGACCTGGCACTGGTATCTGGTCCTTTCGCAGCTCTACTGACTCAGCTGTTTGAATACGTTCCGCGCCTGCTGGCCGGTCTGGTGCTTGCTTTGGTAGCGTGGCTGCTCGCCAGCGTGGTGCGCGCAATGGTCAACACAGTGCTCTCCAAGACCACACTGGACGAAAAACTTTCCGAACACGCAGGTATGGCTCCGATCAGTGGCGGTCTGAGCCAAGCACTGTTCTGGCTCATAATTCTGCTATTCGTTCCCGCCATCCTGGGTGTACTGCAAATGGAGGGTCTTCTGGACCCATTGCGCGAGATGGTCACCAAGGCTCTCGACCTCGTGCCTAATGCGGTGGCCGCCCTCGTTATTGGCGGTGTGGGTTGGATTGTAGCCATCGTACTTCGTAACCTGACAACTAACCTGCTGCGCACGGCCGGAAGTGACCAGTTCGGTCAGCGTGTGGGCTTGACCGAATCGGTGCAGCTGTCCAGCGTGGCCGGTTTACTGGTTTTTGTGGCTGTATTTCTGCCAGCGCTGATCGCCGCACTTGATGCACTTAAGATTGAGGCCATTTCCAAACCCGCCACGGACATGCTGGGCATGATTTTGGCGGCGGTGCCCCACATCATTGCGGCTGGCCTGATTCTGTTCGTCACCTGGATGGTTGCCTCTTTCGCCTCCCGCCTGTTGGCCAGCCTTTTGAACACTCTGGGTTTTGACAAACTGCCTCTCCATGCCGGACTGGCCGATGCATTTAAAAAAACCCCCGCATCGGTTTTTGTCGGATACGTGGTTCTGTTTTTTGCCATGCTGTTCGCCACTGTGGAAGCGGCCAACCAACTCGGGTTCAAGCAGGTCGGCGACATTGTGGCCACGTTTATACGATTTGGTGGTGATGTGCTCATGGGCTCGATTATTCTTGTCATTGGATTCTGGCTGGCAAACCTTGCCTACGAGGCGATCGACCGTGCAAGCGGCCCTAACACCAAGGGTCTGGCGCGCATCGGACGGTTCGCCATCCTGGCTCTGGTATTGGCCTTGGGTCTACGTGCCATGGGCATTGCCGATGATATCGTCAACCTTGCCTTTGGTCTCACGTTGGGTGCAATCGCGGTTGCTATAGCGCTTTCATTTGGTTTGGGTGGTCGCGAAGCGGCTGGAAAGCTCATGGAACACTGGCTGTCGAAGTTCCGTTCAAACGACCGTCAAGCCTGAAAATAATCAGATGGATGCCGCGCTCAGATTAACGGCATTGCGCGGCATCCATAAACATTCCGACAGCCAGCGGGGATTCACATACATCTGCCGGCTATAACCATTTTCAATGGTCCTATACATATTCAAGCAGTACAAACAGTTATCAGTAATTTATGCGAAGGGAATTTAGTCTTCCTATCGCGCAGATTCCACGTACTGGACAATCTTCTCGCCGAGGGTCCGGACGATATGTTCGAACTTCGTCTCGTCGCGGTCGAGGAGGGTCATCCGGAAGCCGGGCAGGTCGGTGAAGAAGGAGGTTAGCGGAATCACGCAGATCCCCGTGGCCCCCAGCAGGTAATAGACGAACCGTTTGTCGAATTCGATCGGCTCTGCGACCAGGTCCTCGATGTAGGCCCGGACATCATCCTGTGCGATGGGCAACGTCTGGCGGCTGTTGAGAACCGCCTCGTTGAAGACGACCGTCATGTAAAAGGCGCCGCAGGTCCGGTTGACCATCACGTAGGGGAGATCCTTGAGAATCCCGTAGGCGATGTTGGAGAGCTTCTCGTAGTGGCGGACGCGGTCCGCCAGATACGGCCGGTACTCCGGATGCGCCATGATCCGGGGGATCGCCATCTGCGGAAGCGTCGTGGAGCAGACCTCCGACATCTTCTGGGTCAGGATCGCGTCGATGTAGCGGGCGAAGGTCTGGTCCTTGTCGGCATTGTAGATTTCCATCCACCCGCAGCGGGATCCGGGCCAGGGAAACTCTTTGGAGATCCCTTTCATGCTGATCCCCGGTACGCTGCCGATGATGTCGGACAACGGAACGGTCTTCTTCCCGTTGAAGACGATGTTGTGGTAGGTCTCGTCGAAGATCAGGAAAAGATCATGGTGGCGCGCGATATCGACGATCCGCGTGAGCATCTCCTCCGGATAGACGTAGCCTGTGGGGTTGTCGGGATTGATGACGAGGATGCCGACGATTGCCTTGTGGCTCTTAACCTTGCGCTCCAGTTCGTTGATGTCCGGCGACCAGTCGCAATAGGGATTCATCCGGTAGGTGTTCGGCGGAAAGGAGGCGTGGTGAACCTCCGCCAAGAAGTGCGTGGAGTAGGTCGGCTCCGGCATGATGATTCGCACCTCGAGGCGGATCGCGCTGTAGGCGCGGGCGATTGCATCGCCCAGGCCGTTGAAGAAGATAATGTCCTCCGGCGTGATCTGCGCCTTTCCCCGGCGGTTGACCTTTTCCGCGAGAAATTCGCGGGTCGCCTCCATCCCCTTTGTCGGGGAATAGCCATAGGTACAGTTTTCCTGCAGCAGGTCGGCGAGCGCCTCCCGCATCCATTCAGGGACCTTCTCCCCCTTATGGACGGGATCGCCGATGTTTTCCCAGACCACCTCCACCCCCGACTGCTTCAACCGGTTGGCAACATTCACAATGTGACGGATCTCGTAAACGAGCCCGCTTCCGCTCTTGGCAATGTCGAATCTCATCTTGACCTCGCATGACTTTCGGTAATGGATAAAATGTTATCTCCCATAATCCTTCTTGCGCCGGTTGTCCAGATTTTTTCAACAGGGGGAAAGGCCGCGGCAGACAGGTCACATTTTTACTTGTCAAGACAATTTTACCATTATATGGAAGGAATTATGAGAAAGATTTCTTCCGGTATCCGTCCGCCGGAAGGAAGAACGGTCCCGGAACCGGCCGTCAAGACCGCGTCGGTTAGGGGGAAAAACGGATGATGCGTGTGGTGGATATCCTGCCCGGCAAGGCGGAGATCGCGGCGACCGGCCTGGCGGAGAGGAATTTTATCGTCGACCGGGACGCCTACCGGCATTTTGTCGAGCGGTACCGACGGGAATTCGTCGATTTTAAACGGTCATTCTACGGAAACGGCGGGACGGCGGACGGAGCGACGGACCCGGGTTGCAACGGGAGGACACTCACCGCATTGGACGAGGCCTGCATCGAGGCCTTCGAACGGAGCCGCCCCCCCTTTTACTATCATCTGGGTTCCCTCTACCGTTACCGGATCGACCGCCCCGGCACGAATGACCGGCCGATCCTTCTCGAACGCGCCGAGCGGAGCGAGGTGAGCGGCAGCGTCGCCGGGATCCCCGTTTTCTCCGAGCACCGGGGGTTGCTGATCCGCTTCTGCCTTTGGATGGAGCGGAAGTTTCAGAAACGGGAACAAAGGGGGAAAAGTTGAAAATCTGGCCGGATCGAAGTATGTTTGAAGTGATATTCCGCTTCCCGGTCAAGGCTTCACCCGCAATGGAAAGGCATATCGAAAACCGATGAACCCGGAACCGACCTCGCTCCGCGGCATGGTGTATGCCTCCCTCTTCGGGGCGCTGACCGCCGTGGGGGCCTACATCATCATTCCGCTCCCGCCGGTGCCGATTACTCTCCAGACCCTCTTTCTCGGTCTGGCCGGAACGCTCCTGGGTGCCCGCCTCGGAGCGCTCAGCCAGGCGGTTTATCTGCTTCTCGGGATCCTCGGCCTTCCGGTCTTTGCCGGCGGTAAGGCGGGCCTTGGAGTCCTCTTCGGACCGACGGGCGGTTACCTGATCGGATTTATCGCCGCCGCCTTCGTCATCGGCAAACTCACCGCCCTGAAGTCGCGTCCCGCCTTTGTATGGCTTTGCCTCTCCCTCGTCGCGGGAACGGCGGTTGTTTACGCCCTGGGGGTTCTCCAGCTCTCCCTCGTTGCCCGCCTGGCCCCGGTGAAGGCGATGGCCGTCGGCGTCCTTCCCTTCCTTCCGGGCGACGGGATCAAGATCGTCCTCACGGCGATGATTGCGCTCAAGCTCCGGGATCGTCTCGGCGGGAAACTTCTATGATCCGCGTCGAAAACCTTTTTTACCGCTACGACGACGATGCGCCCGATTGCATCCGGGGGATCAGCCTCGATATTGAAGATGGCGCGCACACGGCGCTGATCGGACCGAACGGTTGCGGCAAGACCACGTTCATCAAACATCTGAATGCCCTCCTGTTCCCCCGGGCCGGCACAGTCTGCGTGGACGGGATGATGACGACCGACACCGCTTCCGTCCGGGAGATCCGCCGGCGGGTGGGGATGGTTTTCCAGAACCCGGACAGCCAGATCGTCGGGATGACGGTGGAGGAGGATGTCGCCTTCGGACCCGGCAATCTCGCCCTTTCTTCCGGGGAGATCCGGCGCCGCGTCGATGCAAGTCTGGCAATGGTCGGGATGACGGGTTTCGAGAAACGGGCGCCCCACACCCTCTCGGGCGGGGAAAAACGCCTGCTCTCCATCGCGGGCGTGCTCGCCATGAACCCCCGCTACATCGCCTTCGACGAACCGACGGCCTATCTCGACCCGGCGGGAAAACAGCGCGTTCTGGAAATCATCCGGCAATTGAACCGGGCGGGAATGGCGATCATCCACATCGCCCACGACATGCGGGATGTGGCAGGGACGGACCGGGTCGTGGTCATGAACCGGGGGCAGGTGCTCCGGATTGGAACGGCGGCAGAGATTTTCGAAAAGTCGGATCTGTTGATTGCCGTCGGTCTCGACGGTCTTCCGGGGAGGTGCGGATCGTGATCCGCCTGGGGCAATATCTGCCGGGTGACACGGTCGTTCACCGCCTCGATCCACGGGTGAAGATCCTCTTCGTTGTCGCGCTCAGCATCCTCATCTTCGCGGCGACCTGGGCGGAGATTCTGCTGATCAGCGTCTTTCTCGCCGCGGTCGTCGTCGCGGCGCATATAACGCCCGCGCAGACCCTCGGGGCGCTCCGGCCTGTGGCGGTTTTCATGGCAATCATTTTTCTCGTTCACCTCTTCTTCACCAAGGGGCGGCCGATCCTGCCGCTCGCTTTGCTGCCGGATTGGATCACGCGGGAAGGTCTTCTCCGGGGGATTTACGTGACCTGGCAGTTTGCCGGTCTTGTGCTGGGAGCCGCCGTCCTCACGATGACGACAACCTCCTCCGACCTCGTCGGGGGGATCGAGCGGCTCCTCCGGCCGCTCTCCCGGGTGGGGATTCCGTCGCAGGACCTTGCCGTGATGATTGCGATGGCGCTCCGTTTCATGCCGATACTCCTGGAAGAGTACGACCGGATCCGGATGGCGCAGATGGCGCGGGGCGCCGATTTTACGACAGGAAATCCCGCCCTGCGGATGCGCGCGGTCGCGGCGCTCGCCCTTCCTCTGCTCCTCTCCGCCTTCCGCCGCGCCGACGAACTCGCCGTTGCAATGGAGGCGCGGGGTTACCGGCGCGGTCCCAGGACCACGCTTCGGGAACTGGCGTTTTCCGGATGCGATCTGGGCGCCTTCGCCGTCATGGCCGTATTTTTTCTCGCGAATCTTGCATTCAGGATGGCAATCCGCTGAAAAATCTGATAAGGCCCCCGGTGAAACGGGGCCGAAGGATTACATCCTGTCAGAGGCATGATGAAAAGAACCTGGACGTTTGTCAATACGCCCGCAAAATTGGCGAAGGCCGAAAAATCGATCCGCGCCGCGCCGGTGATCGCCCTTGATACGGAATACGACTCCTTCCGCTGCTTCCGGGACAAGCTCTGCCTGCTCCAGGTCCAGACGGGGAAGAGGACATGGCTGATCGATCCGCTGGCGGAGGGTCTCGATCTCTCCTTTCTCGGCGACGTCATGATCGATCCGGAGGTCCTCAAGATCTTCCATGCCGGCGACAACGACATCCGGATCCTGAAGCGGGACTACGCCTTTGCCTTCCGGAACATTTTCGATACGCACCGCGCCGCATCGTTGCTGGGCTTCCGGCAGCTTGCCCTTTCCACGCTTCTGGAGATCCACCTCGGCGTCACGCTGGAAAAGAAGATGCAGCGCTCCCGATGGGATATCCGACCCCTCTCCGAGGAGCAGTTGGATTACGCCGCACTCGACACGGCCCATCTGCCCGACCTCTACCG
>JAFGRP010000192.1 GCA_016935075.1 Deltaproteobacteria bacterium
AGCTTGTCGCGCGTGGCTCTACTCTTCTCCAGGCCGTTATACTCAGCCAACAGGGCGCCCAAACCTACCAGGATCTCGACCTCCGGATACTTGTAGGCATCGGAAGTCAGCCGGTGGAAATTGGAAAACATGTGGGCGATCTGCCCGCTGAATTCCCACTCCCCCTTCAGGAAGACACGATCCATGGGGACGAATACGTCATTGAAAATCACCATCGATTGGGCGCCGAAATAGATCATATTGAATGGATGATCGTGAATGTAACCCTTTTCAAAGACATCGGGCCCTCTCGAAATCTGGACCACTCCGGGTGTATTCGCCGGAACGGCGAAGGAAACCGCGTAGTCTCTGTCATCCTCCATCATGGCTCTTGTCGGGCAGACAAAAATCTCGTTGGAAACGGGTCCTTTGCCGATGTGGATCTTCGCTCCCCGGACAACGATTCCATCTTTTTTCTCTTCCACGATTCTTACGTAGTAATCTTTGTGGGTAACCTGCTTGGAGGGCCGCAGGCTCCGGTCCCCCTTCACATCCGTAACCGCGCCGGCTACGGTCAGGTCGTTTTTTAACAGGTGATTCCGGAAGGCCTCCACTCTCTGCGAGTACTGGGTCCCGAGCTTTTTGTCCACCCTCCGGGAAACGAGCGTCAGGGCGCCGAGGACGTCATTCCCCACCAGCTTCGCACTCACAAACCTTCCCACGGTGGTCCGCACCAGGGTCTGCAGGATCTTCCGACGTCGGATCAGGTCCGCCGCACTTTTGGGCGGTAAAAAAACAAAAGAGATCGGTTCTCCATCTTTGGCCTTTTCGACAAAGAGATCCCGGTAGCGCGGGTCCTCGGCCATGGCAAATTCCATGGCACAGCCGCGCGCGGTAAGCTTTAAGATGGGATGCGTCGTCACATCCTGCACTCTCTCTCCGTTGATGTAGACGACCCGGCCATCCTTTAGACTCTCTAGGTATTGCTTCCGTGTACGAATTCCCATTTCCCAACCTCCTTTTTCCTATTTTTGAAACGGCCCAAGAGAATACTTTTCCCAACCCCGTTGATGACCTCCCTTGTTAAGGGGAAAATATATGAAATATCTTCACGGGTCAAGGCAATTTATTTCTCTTCGCCTCAAAGTCGTCGCGGTTATGAAGAGGAAAGCCTTGCCTGTTTCCTGGTGGCCCGTCCGCCTTAAAGCGCTGAGATTTCATCTCCTCTGCATCGCGGGAAGAGTCATTGAACACGGGCGAAGAGTGTACCGAAAAATCGCAAAACATCACCCCAGTTTCCTTCTCTATCGTCCGTGCCTGCCATACCCCTCTTGAAAGTACGGCCGGAGAGCTTGGGGGGGACATTTGCCCAGTAGACGCATCATTATCAGGTCATACTCCGAGTTGATCGTTACCCGGTTCGTCACGTAAGGAACAGCAAAGACGAAGACGAGCGGGTCTTCATGGCCTTGGCTCAGGAAGGCGAAGGCGCAGGCCACAGGGGGCCCGTGCGTGAGGTCGAGTAGGGGGATAGGACACACCTCGTAGTGCCGAAGAAGGCTCCATTGGATGTAGCGACGTCGGCGCACCTCCGCATGCTCCGTATCCTTGCCGCAGCACAAGGGCGGCTTCGATGGCGTACAGATCCGGAGGCTGAATGATCGCTTCGATTCCCTCGCGAATCATGGTCCCGGTGGTTTTATCCATCTTGACCGCCCTGGTTTCCGGAACCTGTTTGATCGGAACGATGATACGCATTGGTGTAAAAACCATCTGGATTTATTTCCCTTGCGGTTGTAAAGAAGATTTTTCCTTCCGTGATCTAGATGAAGAATTTCCTATCGCGGTAAATGAAGGTCAAGGCCGGTTCAAGGAGCCGGGGGCCAAACCGTTTCTCGGTCCTTCCCCCTCTCCCGGCTGGCGGGAGGGGGGAAGGAAAAAGAATTATTTTATGACCCCCACTTCTTTCCAGAACTTCTCGGCGGCGGGATGCCACGGGATCGTCCTTCCCAGAGGAACGGTTTCCTCGACGAAGTCTTTGTAAACGACGTGGGCGCTGATCAAATCCTGGCGATGTTCCCAAGTATATTTCAGGAGTTTGTAAATGACCTCATTGGGGACATCGGCCCGGCTGACAATCGCGGTCATAGATCCGACTGTTTTGACCGGATAATCCTGAGTTTTGAAGGAATTCGGCTTGATGGTCAGATCGACCATGCCGCCGTAGGTATCCACCATTTTTTTCCGAATCGGGTCCTCCATGGAAAGAAAATGCGCTTTCCGGCGAACCAAAATTTCATTGGGGACGAGATGAGGGACAGATCCGTAAACCATATCCGCATCGACGACCCCGTCCACAAATAAATCCGGCATCTTCGCATAGCCGGCCGATACAATCTTCACGTCCTTCTCTATCCCGTAGGCTCTCAGGATTTTCATGAAGGCGTCATAGCCGGACTTGGCTTTGTCGCCGGGGCAGGCGGTTTTCCCCTTCAAATCCTTATAGGATTTGATGGAAGGCTGGGCAATGGTTTGCACATAAGCCGCATTCGTGGAACAAAGGAAGCGAAGGTCAATGGGCGATTTAAAGGGGGGTTTTCCCTTGGCCGCGTTGTAGATCGTATCGGTGAAAGTGAAGGCGATTTGATACTCGTTTTTTTGCAGACGGCCCATATTGCCGACCCCGCCCCCGGGGGTTGAACTGGCGGAGATTCCCGGCCAAATTTTTTCACAGAAGCTGGCCATTTTCGCTGCGCCCAGATACCAGGCGCCCCCCATACCCCCCCCGGCGATACGGATGAATTTCACGGGAAGCTCAGCCGCCCCGGCAGGAATCGTGGCCAGAACGAACAAAAAAACCAACAAAATTCCCCAAAATCTCATCTTCATAGCAGTTCCTCCTTTCAGATGTGATGCGATTCACGATCAGGGGTTTGTCGTGCGATAGAAACAAAGCTCCTGCATTGCGTTCGTCTCCCATTCTTGTTAGGATTCGCGGATTCAGCCTTACCCCCCTTCTGAAAACGTTTCTCACCTCCTTTCGGGTTGAATCAGGCCGCCCGGATCTATACCTGAGGTTCTTCCCGCATTTTCCGCAGCAGGAAATTTCTCACAACATCGTTCTTGGCCAGGATTAACAGAAAAAATGCCAGACCGATAAGGTCTGTCGTCCAGCCGGGTTGGATCATCAGCAGGCCGCAGATGATCAACAGAATTCTTTCCCAGAAGGCAATGGGTTTAAAAAAATAGCCGACGAGGGAACAGGCGATCGCGAAGGTTCCCACCAATGAAGTGATCAGGATGACCACGGCGTTTGAAACGCTCACAGGCACGGCTACGATCAGCAAACTCGGGTTGTAAATAAAAATGAAAGGGATAAAATAGGTCACGACCGCCAGCTTGACGGCATGGATCCCCACCTTCCAAACATCGGCCTCGGCAACGGCCGCGGCCGCGTAGGAAGCCACCATGATCGGAGGGGTAATGCAGGAGATCACGGCATAATACAGGATGAACATATGGGCGGCGATGGGGATGAAGCCGAGTTTGGCAAGCACGCTGGCCCCGACGGCTACGGTGATGACGTAGGAAGGGACGGTCGGCATGCCCATGCCCAGCATGAGGCTGATGATCATAATGAGGACGAGCCCGATAAAGGCATAGCCATGGGTGGCGGAGAGGATGTGGCCGGAAAGGCGCAGCCCGAGTCCGGTTTGTTGAATGACGCCAACGATGATCCCCGCGGTCAAGCAGGCGGTGGAAGCGATGACGGTCGTCCTGGCGGCCACATAGAGGCCTTCGAAGAGAGTGGCGAGGCTCATCCGGGTGATCTTTCGGAACATGGCAAAGAGAATCGTAGAAAGAATCCCCACCAAACCCGCACGCATGACGCTGAAACCGGCGACCAGCGTACCCAGGAGGAGGAGGACCGGAATGAAGGTGTGGGAGAGTTCAAGTACATCGCGGAGCTTCGGGAGTTGATCTCGGGGGATGCCCCGGACCCCCTTTCCCCGGGCGTCCATATCGATCATGGTGAAGAGGGCCCAATAGTATAAAATGGCCGGAACCGCAGCGGCGATACACACGGTGAAATAGGAGATTCCTAAAACATCGGCCATGACGAAGGCCACGGCGCCCATGATGGGCGGCATGATCTGCCCGCCGGTCGAGGCGG
>JAFGRP010000193.1 GCA_016935075.1 Deltaproteobacteria bacterium
GCCTTCATGGCTCGGGCGGCGCCTTCATGCCCGGGTGGCGGGGCGGCCATGTGAAAGGCGTCACTGGTGAGACCATAGCCGGCGAATTCGCCCCGGATTCGGGCGCCTCTTGTCACAGCATGGGGCAGGGCTTCGAGGATGACGATCCCGGAACCCTCGCTGATCACGAAACCATCGCGGTCACGGTCGAAGGGACGGCTCGCCTTTTGGGGTTCGTCGTTGCGCCGGGAGAGCGCCCGCATCGCGTTGAATCCGGCGACGCACATCGGGGTGACCGCTGCTTCCACCCCTCCGGCGATCATGACGTCGGCATGGCCGTCGGCAATGATCCGGGCGGCGTCCCCGATGGCGCAAGTGCCGGAAGCGCAGGCGGCAACGGTGCAGTTGATCGGGCCCTTTGCCCCGAATCGGATCGAGACATGGCCGGCAGCGAGGTTCGCCAGAACGGCCGGAATGGAGAACGGGGACATCTTCCGGGGACCGCCCAGGAAGATCGCCTCCTTTTCCTTTTCGATGGTGGCGAGCCCCCCGATGGCGGAGCCGATGATCACACCGGTCCGCTCCGCCCTTTCTTCTCCGATGACCAGGCCCGCATCGGCCAGGGCCATTTCGGCGGCGGCCAGGGCGTAGATGATGAAATCATCGAGCCGCCGCCGCTCTTTTTTGTCCACATACCGGAGCGGGTCGAATCCCTTCACTTCGCCGGCGATCTTCGTTTCGAAGGCCGTGCAGTCGAAACGGGTGATGGGAGCGATGCCGGATTTTCCGCGGCAGATCTCCTCCCAGGTCTCCTCAATGGTGTTGCCGAGCGGCGTGACGGCGCCCGTGCCTGTGATCACCACCCTTCTTTTCAACCGCTCCCCCTTTTATGACGCTTCGGATTGCCGGCCGATGACGAAGCCTTTGTTGCGAGACGGCATAAACCTTCGGTCGTTATTCATGCCATGTGACGCCCTTGCTCCTGAGATAATCCAGAACGTCCTTGATTGAACGGATCTGTTGCAGTTCGTTGTCGGCGATTTGAATGGCAAAGGTTTCCTCCATCTCCATGATCAGCTCGACGAGATCGAGAGAATCAGCCCCCAGATCGTCGAGGAAAGACGCCTCGGGAACGCACTCCTCCCGTGTGACATCCAGTTGCTCCATGATAATGCCGATGACCTTTTCTTCCAGTGTCATTAAAACTTCCTCCTGTCAGATTGAACCCTGCTCCGGCAGGGATTGGACAACTTTTTTAAAGGTAAAGGTTTATTCTCCCGTTTCGCCGTTCAATGCCGACGCGGTCCTTTCCAGTGACGCCTCGTCTTCGACGTTGAGAAGGCGGAACCGCCGGTCGATCCGGCGGATCAGTCCGGAAAGGATCCTCTTGGGGCCGATCTCCACAACGGTATCCACGCCCATCGCGGCCATTCTTTCAATCGTCTCCCGCCAGCGGACGGGGGAGATGATCTGCCGGACAAGCAGATCCTTCGTCCGCTCCCGTGAGTGGAGAAGAGAAGGATCGCAATTGGGAATCACGGGGACGGCGCAATCCTGGAATTCGATATGTCCGAGCGAGTCTGCTAACCGTTCGGCCGCTCCCTGGAGAAGGCGGCAGTGACAGGGAACGCTGATCGGAAGAATGACCGCCCGGCCGTTTTCCACGGCTCCCGCCGCCGCGACCACGTCTGAGACGGCCTCCGTATGTCCGGAAATGACGATCTGACCCGGGGCGTTTTCGCTGGAAACAGTCACGGCGTGACCTTCACGGTCGCGGTCGCGGCACAAGGCTTCCACCTCCTCCCGCGGAAGGCCGAGGATGGCCGCCATGGCGCCTTCGCCCTCGGGAACCGCCTCCTGATGGAACTCGGCCCTCCGGCAAACCAGGGACAGGCAATCGCGCAAGCCGACGGCGCCGGCCGCATGCAGGGCTGCGTACTCCCCAAGGCTGTGACCCGCCATGACGAGAGGCTTTGCTTCCACCCGTTCGGAAAAGGCCCGCCAGGCCGCCAGATCCGCCGTGAGGACGGCGATCTGCGTGTTGATCGTCAGATCGAGGAGCTCCTGGGGTCCCGTGAAACAAAGAGAAACCATGTCCCTGCCGACGACGTCTCCGGCTTCGGCGAACAGATCCCTGACGCTCTGATGGCTCCGGTAAAGATCCTGACCCATACCGGGGTGTTGTGTACCCTGTCCCGGAAAAACAAGACCGAATTTACCCATGGGTATTTCCCCGTCCGGCGCTTCAGGAGGCCTTTTCAATCGGGACGATTTCCCTGCCCTTGTACGTGCCGCAGTTCGGGCAGACATGGTGGGGAAGCTTGGGCTCGTGACATTGCGGACATGCGGATACTGCAGCCGGCTTCAAAAAATCATGCGCCCTTCTCATATTTTTTCTGGATTTGGAATGTCTCTTGATTGGATTTGCCATATTGTATAGCCTCTTTCTCCTTAAGTTTTTTCCTTGAACTGTTTCAAAACGGCAAGCCGTTCATCGAGGACTTCGCCCCGACAGTTGCAACCGCTTATATTCAGGTTGATGCCGCAGTGGGGACAAAGACCCCGGCAGGATTCCGCACACAGCGGTTTGATCGGGATCTGCAGCAGGATCTGCTCGAAGATCACCGTGTCCAAATCGATGACATCCCCCTCATAATACGCGAAATCGAGATCCGCAGCTTTGAGTTCCACCTCATCCTGGGAACGGGAAGGGGGAGGAACGAACGTATATTTGAATGAGGAGCGGATCGGCAGATGGATCGTCTCCAGGCAGCGGCAGCAAGAGACGTCCACGGCGGTCGCAACGGTTCCCTCGATAAAGACGTTTTCCTTCATCCTGCGGGCGGTACAGGCGACGTCGATCCGGTCAGGTACAAAATCAGGAGGCGCCGCTCCGGGCAGGTTTCTCCGGAACCATTCACCATCCCTCTCGAACTGGAGGACCCTCCCTCCTTCGGGAATCTTGCTGACGTTGATCTTCAAAAAATATCCCTTCCCCCTGCTTTGAAACGGCCCTTACCCCAAGCAGGGGATGCCGTATAAAGTATTAAAGTAAATTATAATACTGCCTGATTGTCAAGTATAATTTCGCGAAATATCCATTGACAGGTAAAACAGTCCACCCTATACTTCAAACCATCAAAATCAATGCCTTGTCAATTCAATTATTAAGGGAGCACCATAATGGATTTCGGAGTACGACTGACTGTTCAGGGAGAAATGGGTGCACCGGGGGACGGATTGGCCAAGTATGCCGGCAACATGGCAGTAAGAGCCGAAGAGCTGGGATACGATTCGGCGTGGATACCCGATCATCTCAACAATGCGCGTCTGGCACCGGGAGAGATGGGGCCGAGCCTCGAGTGCCTCACAAGTGTGACGGCACTTCTTATGCGCACGAAGAATCTCATCATCGGGCCCCATGTGTTCTGCAATACTTTCAGGAATCCCGGCTTACTCGCGAAGATGATCACGACCCTCGACGAGTTCTCCCAGGGGCGTGTCATCTTGTCCATCGGCGGGGGGTGGTTCAAGGAGGAAGCGGTGAGCTACGGGTACCCGTGGGATGATGATCATGACATAAGGCTCGAGCAGGTGCGGGAGGCCACGCAGATCATCAAGGCATTGTGGACTCAGGATCGGGTGAATTTCAA
>JAFGRP010000194.1 GCA_016935075.1 Deltaproteobacteria bacterium
GGTCGAGATCCCGTCCGAGACTTTCAGCGATAACCTGGGCCATCTTCAGGGCCGTTCCGCTCGGTGCATCTTTTTTCAGATGATGATGCGCCTCTACGATTTCTACATCGTAATTATCGCCGAGAATCCCGGCGATGTCCGCGAGGACCTTAAGCATAACATTCACGCCTATGCTCATGTTCGGGGCAAGGACGCACCGGGCGGAGGTTGCCAGCTCACCTACCCGCCTCATCTCCTCTGCTGTAAAACCGGTGCTTCCGATGACGATGGACTTTCCCTTTGCCGCGACAATTTCGAGGTTCCCCAGGGAGACCTCATGGGAGGTAAAATCAATCACGACATCCCCGCGGTCGATGCACCCGGCAAGGGAATCCCCGATGGGTATTCCCATCCGACCGAGGCCCAGCCCTTCTCCCACATCTTTCCCGACGGCGGGATATCCCTTCCGCTCTACAGCCCCCGCCAGTTCGATACCTTCCGTCTCCGCGATGAGGCTGACAATCCTCCCCCCCATCCGGCCCCCGGCGCCCGTCACGATGGCCCTGATCATGTTCCAATCCCCCTCTGCCCGATCAATCCGTAATCATGCATTACCTTTTTCAACCCCGCTGCATTCTTATCCGCCATCTTTCAGAGCGGCAAGCGCAGCCCATAGAGAATATCGTTTTAAATTTTAAATCTTCCCTGCATCTTTCTCAAGTGTTCATGAAATCGGGGATTTCTTCCCCCCGGGTCAGATCTTCGCAGGTCTCCCGCTTCCGGATGATGTACCAGCGGTCGTCCCGCACCAGGATTTCCGGAATCCGAGGACGTGAATTGTAGTTGGATGACATGGTGAACCCATAGGCACCGGCGCTCATCACCGCCATAAGCTCTTCCTGTTCAAAGACGGGCAGCGCCCGTCCCTTGGCCAGAAAATCGCCGGACTCGCAGATCGGGCCAACCACGTCCGCCGTGATTTCCTCCCGCGCCCGCCGGAGAACCGGCTGGATCTGATGGAAGGCGCCATAGAGACTGGGGCGGATCAGGTCATTCATCCCCGCATCGACGATAAAAAAACGCTTCCCGTCGTTTCTCTTGGTGTAGAGAACCCGGGTCACCAGAATCCCCGCATTGCCGACGATTACCCGTCCCGGCTCGAGGATGAAAGTGCAATCGAGATCCTTTGAGGCGTCGATGATCGCCCGGGCGTATTCCGCGGGATGGGGAGGGGTCTCCTGATCATAGGCAATTCCCAAGCCCCCACCGAGATCGAGATAGCGGATCGCGATCCCCTCTTCCCGGAGCCGCCGGATCAGATCCTTCAGTCGCCCGAGGGCGTCGATGAAGGGCGAAGTCTTCGTCACCTGCGAACCGATGTGGCAGCTCACCCCCTTGATGTCCAGATGTGCGAGCGAGGACGCACGCCGATAGGCAACGAGTGAGGCCTCGATGTCGATCCCGAATTTGTTCTCCCTGAGACCGGTGGAGATATGGGGATGGGTCTCGGGATCGACATCCGGGTTTACCCGAAGGGCAATTCCCGCCCGGACACCCAGCATTGCCGCGCGGTCGTTGATCGTCTCCAGTTCCTGATCCGATTCCACATTGAACATCAGGATGCCGGCTTTGAGGGCCGAATCGATCTCATCTTTTCGCTTTCCGACCCCCGAATAGACGACCTTGCCGACATCGACGCCGGCCTTTATGGCGCGGTAGAGCTCCCCTCCCGAGACGAGGTCCACACCGCTCCCTTCCCGGATGAAGAGCCGGAGGATTGCCGTGTTCGAATTGGCCTTGACGGAATAGCAGACGATATGGGGGACCTCGGCAAAGGCCGCATCAAAAACGCGGAAATGGTTTCGGAGTGTCCGGTGGCTGTAAAGATAAAAAGGGGTGCCCACCTCCCGGGCGATCTCCGCAACGGGAACTTCTTCGCAGAAGAGTTGGTCATTCTGATAATTGAAATAATTCATCGTTTCCTTATTTTGTTTTGATGCGTTGCTGCGTTCTCATCGTCTTTTCAGGAGCAGTTGCGCGGGAGCGGACGGCTCCCCGCATTGTCCCTGGAAATCGCAAGCCGATATCCTGTATGAATAGATACGACCCTCTGCAACGGCCGTATCCATGTAATGGAATCCGTTTTCCTCTTCGCGTCGTATTTTTCGATCGTTAGCCTTCAGTGTCGCGAGCGGTCGATACTCCTGCGGGCATCCGGGGCACATCTGGTCCGCATTCCCTTCGCTTCGGAGTATCCGGAAATGGGCAATCCGCCCTTTTGGTCCGGGCGTCGACCAGCTCAGCAGGATTCCTTCCGTAACCGAGTCGGCACTGAGATCGGCGATCGCCGGAGGCGATATCAGCCGTGGGGGGATGGGATCCGCCTTCTTCCCGCATCCCGCAGCAGTCAGGGCAACGAACAGGAATCCCCCGAGAATCCCGCAGAGAATCCGACGGCGTTTCAGCATTGCCCGATCTCCGCGATGCGTCTGCGGACGGTCTCCTCCGCCGTACCGCCCTTCGCTTTCCGGGCGTTGACCGACTGCCGGACGGTCAGACACCGGAACACATCCTTTTCGAAACCCTTGTAAAACCTTCGGAACTCTCGAAGGGTCATTCCGGTCAGCTCTTTCCCGTTCTGAATGCAGAACGAGACGATCCGGCCTACGATACCGTGGGCCTCCCGGAACGGCACCCCCTTCATGACCAGGTACTCGGCCACATCCGTCGCCGTGGTGAAGCCCTCTGCCGCTCCCGCTTCCATCCGTTTTCGATTGTAGGTCAGACGACCGATCATCGCGGCGAGAATTCCGAGACAGGCCTCCACCGTATCGACCGTGTCGAAGAGGGGCTCCTTGTCCTCCTGAAGATCCCGGTTGTAGGTCATGGGCAGACCCTTCAGAATTGTCAGCAGCGCAATGAGGTTCCCATAGACGCGCCCGGTCTTCCCGCGAATCAGCTCCGCCACGTCGGGATTTTTCTTCTGGGGCATGATGCTGCTCCCCGTCGTGAAGGCGTCGGCGATATCGACATATCCGAACTCGTCGCCGGACCAGAGAACCAGGTCCTCGCAGAAACGGCTCAGGTGCATCATGAGGAGCGACGCGGTGAAGATGAACTCCGCGACAAAGTCCCGATCCGCAACCGTATCGATGCTGTTGGCAGTCACCATGGAGAATTTGAGCAGGCGGGCGACATAACTCCGGTCGA
>JAFGRP010000195.1 GCA_016935075.1 Deltaproteobacteria bacterium
AAAACGGTTCCGCCGGTGTATTTGGACTGGATCTCATCCTGCAGATCAAGGGCCTCAAAAACATCATCGGTATGGTTCACGGGCAGTTGCGTCGAGTTCGTATAGAAAGGTTCGGCCTTTTTCGTCCTGTAATTTTCCTCATTGGCGCAGAGGATGTCGGGGTATTTTACCTTGTCGATCCTTGCGAGACGATAAGAGGTTCCCTCGGCAGGCGTCGATTCAAGATTGTAGTTGTTTCCCGTCTCCTTTTGAAACAGAACCAGGTGGTTCCGCATGAAATCCAGGACCTTTTTTGTAAACCGCTGCCCTTCCGGGGTCGTGATGTTCTGGCCGAGGAGGTTGAGGCAGGCCTCATTCATTCCTACGAGGCCGATGGTGGAAAAATGATTTTTCCAATATTCCCCAAACCGTTGCTTGACATTCCGGAGGTAGTGTCTCGTATAGGGATAGAGGTTCCCGTCGGTGAATTTTTCCAGCACCTTTCTTTTGAATTCCAGGCTCTCTTTGGCCGTGACCATCAATTTTTCAAGCCGTTCCATGAAGGCCTTTTCCGTATCCGCGAGATAACCGATTCTGGGCATATTGATGGTGATCACCCCGATGGAGCCCGTCAGGGGATTTGAACCGAACAGCCCTCCTCCCCGTTTCTGCAGCTCCCGGTTGTCGATTCGCAGCCGGCAGCACATGCTTCTGGCATCCTCCGGATTCATATCCGAGTTGATGAAATTGGAAAAATAAGGTACGCCGTATTTCGCCGTCATTTCCCAGAGTCCTTCGAATTTCGGGTCATCCCATTTGAAATTCTTCGTGATGCTGTAGGTGGGAATGGGGAATGTAAAAACACGCCCCTTGGCGTCTCCGTCCGCCATGACCTCGAGAAACGCCTTGTTGAACAGGTTCATCTCCTCCTGAAAATCAGCATAGGTCTCCTTTTGCGGTTCGCCGCCGACAATGATGTTCTTGTCGGCATAATAGCGAGGCACCGTTATATCGAGCGTCACGTTGGTAAACGGGGTCTGAAAACCCACGCGGGTGGGGACATTGATGTTGAAGATGAACTCCTGAAGCGCCTGTCGAATCTCAGGATAAGTCAGCTTGTCGTACCGGATGAAGGGGGCGAGCAGCGTGTCAAAGTTGGAAAAAGCCTGTGCCCCGGCGGCTTCCCCCTGAAGGGTGTAGAAGAAATTAACCACCTGGCCCAGGGCACTGCGGAGATGTTTGGCCGGCTTGCTCTCCACCTTTCCGGAGACCCCGCGGAAGCCCTCCATGAGCAGATCGAACAGATCCCACCCCACGCAATAGACCGATAGCAGGCTGAGGTCATGGATGTGAAAATCACCTTCCGTATGCGCCCGGCGAACCTCCGGCGAATATATCTCGTTAAGCCAATACACCTTGCTGACTTCGGAGGAGATGTAGTTGTTCAACCCCTGGAGGGAGTAATCCATGTTGCTGTTTTCGTGAATTTTCCAATCAATCTTTTTGAGATACTGATCGACCAGATCCACCTCCATCCGGTTGGTGATTTCCCGGAGACGGGCATGCTGATCGCGGTAGATGATGTAGGCCTTTGCCGTCTTTCGATACGGGGAAGAGAGAAGAACCTCCTCGACGATGTCCTGGATTTCCTCGACCGTTGTAATCCGGTGGTCGAAAATCTTTTCGGCCAGGTTCAGAACGCGTATGGTCAGCGTCTTTGCAACCGAGTGATCAAATTCGCCGGTTGCCGATCCGGCCTTGGCGATGGCATTGGTGATCTTCTCCGCGTTGAACTTCAGCAGACGGCCGTCTCTCTTCTTGATCTTTGCGTGCATGAGGTGCTTCCCTTCCCCGAGATGGTTTAAGATCTCCCCGATACACTGGCAAACGCAATATATTGGGGTCGTTTGTATTAATACTACCAGATATTGATAAGGTCAAGCAGAATTTTATGATAAGAACGATACATGGTTTTCAACGAAAAGGACCACCGGGCGGGGACACCGGGCTTGCCTTTCAGGTATGGAAATTGTATATTTCCTGACGGTTGGCGGCGGGTTGAAAAAGATTCTTTTACAGGCTGTTCAATATTGCCCGGGGAAGGAAGGCCAGGTGTGATGGATATCGATGATCTCAGGCGGATGCGTTTCAAGGGATTTATGGCCGATGAGGAAACCGCCTGCCTTTACGAACTGGCCCGCAACGCCGCACGGCGCGGGCCTTGCCTTGAGATCGGCAGCTACTGCGGTTGTTCCGCCGCCTATCTGGGGTTCGGATGCCGCGAAGCGGGCGGTGTCCTGTTTTCAATCGATCATCACAGAGGGTCGGAAGAGCAGCAGCCGGGTCAGGAATATTTCGATCCCGAACTCATGGATCCCGCGACGGGGAAAATCGACACCTTCCCCGCCTTCAGAAAAACTATCCTGGAGCTGGGTCTCGAAGAGACGGTTGTGCCGATCGTCTCCCGTTCGGCAGTTGTCGCCCGCTTCTGGACCACACCGCTCAGCCTGATCTTTATCGACGGCAGCCACACCTTCGAGGCGGTTTTCACCGACTACAATTCCTGGGTTTCCCATCTCCTTCCGGGCGGTTATCTGGCGATCCATGATATCTTTCCTGATCCGGGAAAAGGGGGACAGGCACCGCGGTGCATCTACCGGATGGCCCTCGATTCAGGCCTCTTCGAAGAGTTGCCCATGACCCGCACGCTGGGCGTTCTGCAAAGGGTATCGGCAGGCTTTCTGACGGAATCTTCAAGGGATCAACGGGGCAGGATCGGCGGCTGAATCATCAAGACGCTCGATGCGGTTGTTGTGTGTCCAGTGCCAGCCGCATTCCCCGTCGGAAAACGCAGCGCGGAGGTAGCCTTTCTCGACGAATCCACGGATCGTCCGGCGGATGAGACCCCCCTCGACACCGGTCGTTTCCCCGATGCGGCAGCAAAGCGCCTCCTGGAGAAGGGCCGCGCTTTGGGCGGTGTCCGACGCCGGAATGACGCCGCATTTTTCGATGAGATCTTCAGAAAGCAGGCGATAGACCAGTTTCATCCGGAAATGACCTTCGACCTGCATGTCAATTTCCGGGGTATTGGCGCCGTCATGATATCCCCGAACCATCTCTTCCCAGGCCTTTGCAATCATGCCTTCGAAGTCCGCCACAAAACGGTTCATCTCCTCCGGAGAAAGAGCGGCGGTCCGTACAATGGCGCTGTTTGCGTCGTACCGGGTCCAGTCATCGGTCAGAATCTCCAGATCATACCTCTCCACCTCTTCGCGGACCGTAGTCCCGGGAAAGGGGGCCAGGAAATGATATCCGTAAAGCGAACCGAGGCTTGCGGCGAACTCTCCTGTTTCCCGGAGGGTCTCAGCCGTTTCCCCGGGCAGGCCGACGATGAAAGAAGTATGGGCGATGATGCCGGCCTCCCGACAGAGAGATACCGCGCGCCGGACCTGATCCGGCGTAATCCCCTTGCGGATCAGCTTCAACATTTCGGGATTACCGGTTTCCACACCGAAACTGATGCTGTCGCAGCCCGCCTCGCGCATCAGCTTCAGGGTTTCCAGCTCCACGGTATCCACCCGGGCAAAGGCGCTCCAGCAAAACCGGATGCCGCGACGGAGTATTTCGTCGCAGACCT
>JAFGRP010000196.1 GCA_016935075.1 Deltaproteobacteria bacterium
AGACTCATCCGCCATCTGCGCCGGCAGCGCGGCGACCTGCGGCTGACGGAGGGCGATTTCATCGGCTGGAGCCGCGGAGCGCGCTTCTATCCACTGCTCTACATGATGAACCGGGTCTGTCACGCCCAAGATTGGGAGACGGGAGTCGGCCTCTCCAAGCACCTACTGGGGCGGACATCCGGCCTGGAGCTGCACCACATCTTCCCCAAGGCCAAGCTCTACGAGCACCAGTATCAGAAGGACGAGGTCAACGCTCTGGCCAATTTCACCTTCCTTACCCAGGAGACGAACCTGCTGGTGTCGGACCGGGATCCGGCCGAGTATCTGGCGGAATATGCCGCCAAGAACCCGGGGGTGCTGGAATCCCACTGGATCCCCATGGACCGTGCGCTGTGGCGCTACGAGAACTATCCCGACTTCCTCAGCGAGCGCCGCAAGCTGCTGGCCCGGCAGGCCAACGAGTTTCTGGAGAGCCTGGTGGGCGGCGAGCTGCCCGACTTCGAGGTGGCGGCACTGGGTGTGACGCGCACGCCGGCCTTCGTGCCCGGCGGGGTGGAGAGCGAGGCCGAGGCGCGGCTGCTGCACGGCGTGAACGAGTGGGTGGCCGACCAGGACCTGCCGCGGGCCGAGTTCATGTATCAGCTGGCCCACCCCGAAAGCGGCGAACTGCTGGCCATCGTGGACCTGGCCTGGCCGGAGGGGCTGCAACCCGGCCTGAGCCAGCCGGTGGCCCTCCTCATCGACGAGGGGCGCGAGACGCGCGAAGCCGTGAACCAGGCCGGCTACCGCTATTTCACGGACGTCGACTCCTTCAAGCGCTATGTGGTGCGGGACATCCTGTCGGTGGAGGATTGGCCGGAAAATGGCGGTGATTGAACGTCGAGGAGTGACGTAGAGCCCTAATTGTGTACCGGGCTCTGATCGGAGAGGGTATGAAGGGAGGAGGTCATGATCGTAACGGGTTGGTCAAACGGTTCTCCCAGCAACCGGACGGGGGCGGGATATGGGCTGAAAATAGCCCACGCGGATCGAGATGCTGTCTTCGATCCGTCATGGGGGTCGGTGACCCTGCAATTTCCCGAGGGCGAGACCCTCGATGTCATCCTGTCGCCTTCGTTCTGGCGCAACTGTAGTGAGTTGCGCAGTTCTGTGATTGGACGATGGCTGCTGCGGCATGGCCTGGCGCCCTGGCGAAGAGGATATCCGCCGCAGTTGTCCTTGACGACGATGGGGCCGCGCCGGTTTCGCCTGTCGAGGTAAATTCGTCGGGGTTTGTATAAAACCCGGGCAGGAGGTCCTGCCCGGGCTCACGCATGAGTAAGACCAGGAATTCATGGGGCGCAGGTTTGCGGATGTTCTTACTGTTTGAAGAAGTATTCGTTGCTTGCGACAAACCGGTCCACTTCAATAGCCACTGCTTCAACTGAACCATCGACGACAAATTTCACTGGGGATCGTCCATCGTCCATCAGAGGGCCATGACCGGGTCCAGGTGGGCAAAAAAACCGTCCACTGCCTGGCCTTCCCCCTCGACGCCGACCTCGAATCGGCCGGCACCGCCTTCCGCGAGGCGCTGGCGCAACGGTTGCATATACCGGTAAGATCAGATCAGGAGTAGATAGATGGACATAACAAGACGAGTAAGATGAGACAGATTCCTTACTGCAAATGGACAGATCATTGTGTGAATAATGTGAAGAGAGATCTCCAGCCGAGTGAAGACGCACCCATAAGGAGACTTCGGAAATTTGTCAATTCACACGGGAGTTTTTCACACCGTCGCTGTGATCGATGTCACGAAATTTTCAACTCTGCATATAGCAAGTCATTGTAATTCTTGACTTATCCTGGAGTATGACCTAAAGTTAAATTTCCGGGAACAGACTCTCTTTTCGCGCCAGAATTATGCGGCAGACAAGACGCTTCATCGAGGATATCGATGGCTATGGGCAGATTATCTAGGCGGCGCATGCTTCTCGCTTTTATTCTTCGCAAGTGTTTTTATAAGAAGCACCAGCGGAGGATCCAGCCATTTTGTGATTCAATACATATTTCCAGCGCATCTCTGTCCATAAATACTTATTTAGCTGGTATTTACAAACTTTAATAGTGCATTCCCATGCAAGGGGGGATCATGGCCGAAATGATTGAATATATCGTCGAACGGACGATGAACAATCCTTACAACCAGGTTTTCTTTTACGTAATCATCTCTCTATTTACGCTGACCCTCCTCAACCTGATCTGGCAATACTATACTGTTCGTCGACAAACAAAAAAGGGATTGAGATATGTTGCGAACGTCCATCTGGAAAACATTCATGAACAGTTTCAGGCCGTTGCGGCCAGATTCAGACAGAACAACTTCTTCGCTGATCTGTGGCGTGAATTTGACGAAACGCTGCGTAAGATCTCCATCAAGGGGAAAACCTATTATTACAATACGGTAGAATTTTCCTATTTTTTCAACGAAGAGACACTGTATCACAACAAGTTCCGGTCATCCTTCTGGTTTTCCGTGCCCACCCTGCTGACGGGCATCGGTATTCTGGGAACGTTTTTCGGTCTGGTCATCGGCCTCGAACCGTTCGAGTATGTGGATTTCGACAGCCAACAAAACATCAAGACCGCCACCGAGTCCCTGCTGAGCGGCATCGGCACCTCCTTCCTGTCCAGTCTGTGGGGCATTTCCTTCTCGCTGCTGCTCAACGCTTCCAGCGCCATCATCAAGGATTTGTCCATTGCCCGCATCAAGCGCTTCACGGAACATATCGAGGCCATCTTCCCCCGCCATCTCAGTGCCGAGGGCGAAGGCCTGTTCGAGATCAAGAGTGAGTTGGAAAAGCAGACGACGGCGCTGGAGACATTTTCCACCAAACTGGCCAACGCCGTCATGGAAGGGGTGGACAGCTCCATCTCCCGCCGGCTGGAGCCGGCCATCGATAAAATGACCACCGTCATGGAGAAGTTTGCCTCGGAAAACACCGAATCCATCGGCAAGAACCTCGAGGAGATTTTCAGTAAATTTCAAAACGAAATCTCCGGCGCCGCCAAATCCGAAACAGAGCGCCTGCTGAACGTGACCTACTCCGCCGCCGAATCCATCTCTTCCAGCAAGCAGGCATTCGAGCAGATCATGGAGAAGATGGATGCCACTCTCAAAAACCAGCAAGAATTTGCCAAGCTGAATGCCGACGAGATGGAATCCATGGTGCATCACCTGGAAACCCTGAATGCGTCGGCAGCTAAAATGGATCATCTGACCCAGTCCCAGTCCAAACTGGTGGAGAGCGCCGGCGACATGGTCGAAAGCACGGAAAAGATGCGGGCCATTATGGTAGAGTTGGGTGAGATCCTGAATTCCTCGCGCGAGCAGGCGACCATCTACAAGGCATCGGCGCAGGATCTCAAAGAGTTTTCCAGCAGCATTCAGGCCACGTTGCAACAATCCGAGCATCTCTTTACCTTACAGAAGGAAACCATTTCCGAATTGCTGCCGGCCGTCGAGCAAACGGCGAATATCATCCGCGAAATTCAGGCACCCCTGGAACAATTGAGAAAGATTGTGGCCGGAATCCGGATGGTGGAGGGGGTTAAGCTGGAAACCTACCAGAAGATCGACAACTTCACCACCCGGGTGGATCAGCTGGTGTCGGCTCTCGATGGCCACCAGCGATCCATCAACGACATGCTGACCAATTTCGACAACACCTCCAAGTCGGCGTACCGGATCTGGCGGGACTTCGAGAGTGCCTTCAACCAGCTGGGGGACAAACTGGACGAAGGGATCGTCGCCTACACCGAACGCATTACGTCCAAGACCAACGAAGTCTTCAAATTCTACGATGAGAGTATGGCCACAGGGATCAATCGGCTGAAGGAGGGCATCAATTTCATCGCCGAGAAGACCGAAGAGATCGAAGAGATGCTCAGCCAGAAAGATACCCCGGTATCGTAGGGGGCGACAATGGGTTTAAAGACATTTCCCAGTGTGCGGAAAAGAAAAGAAACGAAGTCGGATGGATACTGGTTGTCCATCAGTGACCTCATGGCCGGCGTGTTGATCATCTTCATCCTGTTTTTTGTGCTGAAGATCAACTACGAGGTTCGGCTGCAGCATCTGTTTGAAAACCTTTACGACATGCGTGAAAAGATCGTCACCGAGATGAAGCGGGCGTTTCACAGTTTCGAAGCGGTGGAAATCGATGAGAACGGAACCATCCGTTTCTTCATTGATTACACCAAGGACGAATCCCAGTGGTTCGAGACCGGCCAGGCCGAACTGACGGATACAGCCAAGAATCTGCTGCAGCGATTTATCCCCGTGTATGCGCGGCTGCTCTATCATTACCGGGAGGATATTGACAAGGTCATCATCGAGGGGCATACGGACTCACAAAGTTTCCGCGGCGTCAGCACAGAAATCGACAATTATTTGCGGAACCTGAATTTGAGCCAGGCGCGGGCATACAACGTCTCCACCTATATCTATAAGAATGTGCAGATGGAGCCGGAAGTACTCGAATTTCTGAAGAAGAAAATGACGGCCAACGGGCGTTCCTATTCCGATCTGATCGTGGAAGATGGAGCGGAAAACCAGAACAAGAGCCGACGGGTGGAATTCAAGTTCCGGCTGGCCATTGAGAAAAGATATGAAGACTTCAAGCAGGCGGCCCAATGAAATATTACGAGCCGCACTATGATGACCTGAAGCCGCGCATGCTGAGGCGGAGCATCAACAATCTGCAACCGCTCACAAGCCGGCTCGATTCTGATGACAGGCTGTCCATCGAACAGATACTGGCAAAACCGTTAGTGGACGTTCGTCACGACACTCGCCTGGTGCGTGGCGTGGCGGCCCATTTCTCCGAGATCCCCGCCCACCTTCAGCCCGATTACCTGGCCATCATTCGTGATCATCTTGAAAGCACCGGCCGTTTCAGCCAGTCCATTTATCGTTCCCTGTTTTTCAGCCTGTATGAATTGCCGGCCAACATTGCCCAGTTGCGCCTTTTTCTGAAGGAATTTGCTTCCCGGCTATCCTCCCGATTTATCAGGGAATTCGTGCAGAAGTCGGGTCAGCTTCTTTTGGAGGCCGAGGCCGTCGCTCGAATCCGCGAGGAGTTGCTAAAGGAGTTGCTGAGTAAATATGTTGCCGAACGGCCCTTCGATGAGGCGGAATACCTGGCCGGCCGGTATCGCATCTATTCGTTTCAAAAGATCCACCAGCTGCTCATCTACGAATACTTGCTCCATGCCGTCTCCCTGAAGCCCTTTTTCGATCGATCCGATCATTTCATCAAGCTGGCTCGCCAGATCGCTGACAAGGCCAACGAAAAGAGGCTGGTTGAGGCCGTGATTCTCAAGATCTCTGATGAGCGGCATAAGGAAGAGCGGTTCCAATCCTGGATCGAGTACATCAAGCAGGGATACGGGACCCCTTTTTCGCCGTATCACAAGGATAAGTGGTTGGGAATCGGTGAGGAGGCCCGCCGGAAGTTCAACCGCTGGGTGATGCTGGGCAAACTGGAGGAATTTTACCTGAAAATGGTGCCCGATGATCCCACCCGGCGCGCTGAATTCTGGTTCTCCTATGTTCATCATTTTCTGGATATTGAATACATCCCCGACGCCAATCAGGCCGTGCTGAAGTTGACGGACCGTTTTCACCTGATCGTGGAGTTTCTGCAGATCGGCAATGCCTGCTATATCTACCGGCTGAACAATGAGGATGATTATGCAAGGATTGTCAGGCACTTGAAGCGGCCTGAAATGAGACCTCTCCCGAAAATATCATACCTCAAGCAGAAGAATGGCGAACTGGACTATATTGACAACTTGCGGCATTTCCCGCCCACCACCTGGCATTTTTCCTTCGATCATGAGCTGAGAAAATTGGGGTATCGGAGGAGCTCGTGAAATTGAGACCGACGAAAAAATCTGATGATGTGGTCGTCCGCCCGTCGGCAATTCGCTATGAGGGTGGACGGTATCTCATCCACATAGAAAACCTGGCGGTACATTTCGCGCAACACGCCGCACTGCAGAATCTGCAGTTTTATGAAGGTGTCGA
>JAFGRP010000197.1 GCA_016935075.1 Deltaproteobacteria bacterium
AATCGTTAAAGCTGGCCTGCTTTCCCTCACCTCCGGCTCGGGACACCGAAGAATCCGCGAGCGTGACCACCTGTTCCTGGTGGTCACGCGTGGCGGTCCGGCCTGACAGAGAATGGGGCCAGACCGCCACGTCACACGATCGCCGCAAGCGATCGTGTTCCTCGCGGATTCTCTGTGCGGCTGTTCTTGGCAGGTTTGATGTTAAAAATCCGTTTTTGAAATCGCACCCGTTTTTTTGTCCGCTTGACGGATTTTTCAGAACAATCTACAGTTGATCAGCGTGGTGCGTCCGCAGTTGCCTGCCGGTTATAACCGTGCCTGTGGCCGGGAGCAGGGAGGAGGATCGTGATGCGAAATACTGGAAGCCGTTGTATTTTACGGGCACTCATCCTCTCTTCCCTGCTTATGTGCTGTAATTGTTCGGTGAGTGACCAATGGACGATGCCGCGCGTCGTCCGGATCCGGGGCGGCGAAGCCTGCTTCAACTACAATCACCTCGCGTGGTACGTCGGGGCCAGGGATGCGCATCCCGCGGGAATTCTGGCCAGAGATGGCGATCTTCTGATAACCGACCCGACGGAATTCGGCTTTATCTATCGAGGCACGGACGGAGAATCTCTGGATTTGGATTTGCAGGGAGACGTGCTTTTCCTGCAGGGAAACCCTGTTTCACTCCGGCTCGCCAGAGAAAACACGGGGCGGGAGTGGCTCCGGAACGCCTCGCCCCTGGACCTGTTTCATCTTCGCACGCTCTGGATTAAGGGGGAGGATTCGCTTGATTTCCCGCAGCTGCAGAAACTGGCGCGGGTACGACCGGACATCGGACTCTTTATAACGGAAATATATCATCCGGACGTCGTCGTCCGGCTGTTTGATCTCTTCGAGCCGCGCGTCCTCCATATCCAGTCATCAGTTCTCGCCGCGCGATTCGAAGAGGTCGAATCCGGGCTGGCGAAGCTGGAGGTGCTGTTTCTTTTGGGCGACAGCGACGATGAGGAAAACCTTTCTTTCCTTGCGAAACTGCCGCGGCTTCACACGCTCTGGCTGCAAGAGAGGCTGTCGAAATCCGCGGGTATTCTCGCCGGATGCCGGAACTTGCGCTCATTGACGGTCATCGATGATGAAATAACTGATCTGTCGATCCTCGAGAACGTGACAGGGCTTTGCGAGCTGGTTCTCATCGGGTCGCCCAACCTGGAAAACATCAGCGCGCTGGAAGCTTTTCCGGATCTCAAGAAACTGTCTTTGTGTCACTGCGGCGTCCGGGATCTCTCGGTCCTCGAACGGCTTACCGGACTGGTCTGGCTGGGTTTTCCAAAGGACACAACACAGGAGGCATTCGCCGCCGCGGTGGCCGGTCATCCCGCTCTGGAGGCGGTCGAGCTGATCGGCTGTGACAACATCCGCGATCTCTCGCCCCTTCAAAGCCTGCCCAATCTCAAGGCGGCCGTCATTCTGACAAAAGGAGTCGATCTCGACGGCCTTCAAGACCTGAAGGACCTGCAGTACCTTGCCCTGCCCAAGGAGGCCTTCGAAGGTGATGCGGCAAGAAAGACGGCGGCCCTGGAGCAGGCGCTTCCGAACACCTTCATCGCCCAGGCAGCGCCTTTCTGCCTGGGCTCGGGGTGGATTCTGCTCCTGGTTCCGGCGACTGTTATCATATGGATACTGCTGGTGTGGAGGAAAAAGCGAAGAGGTGCATCGGATGCGTGAAGCGGTCATCGCCGCGGCGGGGATGTGCCTGTTCGCCCTTTTTGCAAAGTTCCCGCTGCCGCTTTTTCTTGTTTCCCTCGTCGGGCTTCTGGTCGTCGCGACGGTCATTGCCCGCTCCATTCAAAACGCAACCTCCTGGCGTGCCGTTCTCGGGTGGCCCCCTTTTACCCGTCGAGTCTGGCTCTCGATACCATTCGGCTGCATCATCGGCCTTTTTCTCGCGGCAAGCTACCGGATAACATACGCCCTGCCGCTGCCCCCCGGGCCTTTGCAGGGATTTGTGGTTCCGGCGGCGCTGATCGGGGCGGTCGAGGAATCAGTTTATCGCGGATACATCCAGGGGAAGATCGGCAAATCCGGTTTTTTGTTCGCGCCCGCGTTTGCCGCATTGAGCCACACCGCCTACAAGAGCGCACTCTTCCTCTTCCCATTGAATGGAAGCGAAATTCAATTTGGCATGCTCGTTGCCCTGACCTTCGTTTTTGGATTCCTGCTCGGGTTGCTCCGCCAGATTTCAGGAAGTGTTCTTCCGGCTTTGGCCGCCCATGTGCTGTTTGACGTCCTCGCCTACGGTGATTGGCCCCAGGCTCCCTGGTGGGTCTGGGGGTGACGGTATGCGTTCAGGTGACGTGAAGGGTGGCGTAAAAATTCGATGCAGCGCACTTCGTGGGCACAAGAAAATCCGGAAGACTTCCAGCGGCCCCATTGTAACCGGCTGGCGGGCGAAGGCGGTCATCGCCCGGCTGTGGGGCCGGGTTCTGCGCCGGGCGTTTTCCATGTTCCCGCCGATCCGCGCCATTCAGACCATCAGAGCACTCCTTGGCGAGTTGCGGTCGGCCTGGGCCGATCGGGGCGGCGGATTTCCCCTCAAGCTTGTTTGGGGCGCGGGCCGTCACTTCTTCCATCTGAATTTCCCCGGTTTCCCCTCTCCGGCATTCGATCGCTTCGTGCGCCGTGAACTTGAGCGGATGGTCCGATCCCGAAAGCCTTTGCCCACCCTGCAGACGCTGATCCTGGCGATCACGAGCCGCTGCCCGCTCTCCTGCCGGCACTGTTCGGAATGGAAAAGCCTCAACCGGCCGGATCGGCTCACCAGAGAAAAACTTCTGCAGATCACGAAGCAATTCGAAGCCTGCGGGGTCACGCAGATTCTCCTGTCTGGCGGCGAACCGATGCTCCGTCTGGACGACATCCTGGCCCTCTGCCGGGCCGCAGATTCCGGGACGGATTACTGGATTGCGACATCCGGACACCGATTGACCGCCGGTGCCGCAGCACAGCTTGCAGAAGCCGGCCTCACCGGAGTCTGCATCAGCCTGGACCACTTCGATCCCGACCGGCACGACGAGTTTCGCGGCCGCAGGGGCAACTTTCGTCAGGCAGAGCAAGCCGCGCGCTGTGTCGTCGAGGCGGGTCTCGTGCTGTGTCTCAACCTGTGCGCGACCCGGGAATTCGTATCGCGCGGGAACCTGGAGAGCTATGCCGGACTGGCCGCCCGGATGGGCGCCGGCTTCATCCAGGTCCTTGATCCCCGCGCCGTGGGGCGCTGGGAGAAGCGCGACGTGGCCCTCTCGCCAGAGCAGATTGCGTTTCTCGATGATTTTTACCTGACCATGAATTCGAATTCAAACCGGTTTCATTCCCCCGCCGTCGTTTATTTCGGTTACCACCAGCGCCGCCTCGGCTGCTACGGGGCGGGCAAACGCTTTCTATTTGTGAACAGCGCCGGCGAGGTTCATGCGTGCCCCTTCTGTCTCGCCGGCGCGGGAAACTGCCTTGAAGATCCTCTTGACGAGGTGCTAAAGCGCGTCGGACGGCTTGGTTGCCGCATCTACAAGATGGCGCCATAACCGGCAGAAAAGAGCCGCCGTCTGCACCGGGATGAGTGCGTCAGGGACCCGGACTATCCGGTCCTCTGTTTCGCATGCCCCATCCCGACGGTCGTGCCGGGAAAACACGTCGATGCGTCCAAAACCGATACCGCACCCCGCGCCCGGAATATCACGTTTCATTCATGGAGACACAAACTCAACAGCGTGCTCCG
>JAFGRP010000198.1 GCA_016935075.1 Deltaproteobacteria bacterium
AAGCTGATGTTCGGTAACATCGAATTATGAGTCAACGATCTCTTTTTAAACCCTCCTTGGGTAACATTTTATTTGAGGCAATTCGCCGATGGCCCTTTCCAGTGAATTTTTGCCTTCCACGAGGTATTTTAGAAGGGATGAGGCCGGTGAGCCGTTATAGGCGCCCGCGTTTTGAAGGGCCGTGCATACCGCTGGGATCGCATCGTGAAGCAGCGCTGCAATACCCATGGAATGATTTTTCAGTTTTACACCCACGTATCCAAGACCGATCCGCAGATCCAGCACTTCCATGCCTTCCGCTGCCGGCTCGATCCGTTCATACAAGGCTTCCAGGATTGTCCCGGGTTTGAGCATGACGGCCTTCTCGTTTCTGTAACAAGCGGTTTACCCTGGCGTCTCGATACAAGTCATTTCCGTATACGGTGTCTCTCCCCGGCAGTTCCGGCAGCGCTCGCCGTCTCTTATGGGATAGGCCTCCCCGCAGACGGGGCATAGGCCCACGGGGCCCATTTTCTTTCTGCGGATCTTCTCCGGCTCCACATGGACCCTCTGAACGCCCAGCAGTCCGTGTCCCGCCTCCTTGATCTGCGCGAGTAGCCGATCGAGGTCCTGTTCATGCTTTTTCTTCCTCTTGAGATACCAGTCCCGGATCTCGGGCCAGTTCTCCAGTTTTTTGGCATCGAGATAAACGCGAACGCCCTCTCCGCCCTTTTTTTCATACATCGTAACGGCGAACCGTCCGAAATCGATGACCGTCAGCCAGCCATTGCCGATCGTGCACGGTGTCAGAATCTGCACGGCATCGGGCAGACAGACAGGGGTTTCGCAGAGGGCATCGAAGAATTCACCATCGGGGAGATGCTTCAGGGCCAGATCGACGATGAAACCGCCGATGATCAGTCCCGGAGCGAGGCTTCCGTGAAAGGACTTGACCAGATGGAGGTACTCTTCATAGGAATAGGTGCAGATGTTCATGATTCGTTACACTCCTTCAATACACCAGGGCCAGTCGGGGTTCCCGTGCTGCCCTGGCCGGGATTCCCTCCGCCGGTTCCCGGGAAATGGTCCGTTCCATCCACTCACGGTCGATCCGTCCGTCGACGATGGGCAGGATCTCGTCGGCCAGGAACAGGGCCTCGCCGATGTCGTGGGTCACATAAAGGATCGGGAAGTCCAGTCTCTTCTTCAGGGATTTCAACTCTTCCCGCAATCCGCGGCGGGTCACCGCGTCGAGGGCGGAAAAGGGTTCGTCCAGAAGGAGCATCCGGGGCCGCCTGGCGAGGGCCTGGCACAGGGCGCACCGCTGGCGTTCCCCGCCGGAAACGAGATGGGGCTTGCGCCGGCGCAGATGTCCGATTCCGAAAAGATCGAGGAGGTCGTCAACCTCTTTTTTGTCTACGGCAGCGAAGGCCGCATTCTCGTAAAGGTTCAGGTGCGGAAACAGCGTAAACTCCTGGAAGACGTAGCCGATGCGGCGTTTCTGCGGCGAGATATTGATTCCCCCGGCGGAATCGAACCAGGTCTCCCCGTGAAATACGATCCGGCCTTCATCAGGCGCCGAAAGGCCTGCGAGCATGCGCACCAGGGTGGTCTTGCCTCCGCCCGAGGGTCCGATGAGCACCATCATCCGGCCGTCTTCGCAGGAGAGGTCGAGATCCATGTCGAAGTAATGCAGTTTTTTCCTGACCCTGATATCAAGTGCCATATTTCGAAACTCCGCTGAGTCGGTTCACCAGCAGCAGGAAACCGAAGCTGATGGGGAGGAAACAGAGGGACATCAAGCCCGCCGTCCGGTAATCCATGGCCTCCACGGCCTCGTAGACGGCGATAGAGGCGACCTTGGTCACGCCGGGAACACTGCCGCCGACCATGATCAGGACGCCGAACGCCCCGATGCTGTGCAGGAAAACGAGGACCGCCGCCGCGATGATGCCGCTTGTGCTGTTGGGAAGAACGACGCGGAAGAAGGTTGCAAGGCGGGAGAGCCCCAGGACGGAGGCGTTATCGAGCAGTCGCGGATCGATCTTCTGAAAGGCCGCCTTCATCGGCTGCACGGCAAAGGGGATGCTGTACACCATGCAGGCCAAGGTGATTCCCAGAAAGGTGAACAGCAGGGACCCGCCGGTCAGCGTTTCCCATGCCCGTCCGGCGAAGCCCCTGGGCCCCATCGCCAGGATCAGGTAGAATCCCATCACGGTCGGCGGCAGCGCCATAGGCAGGTAGATCAAGGCCTCGAACAGCGATTTTCCGGGGAAACGAAGATAGGCCAGCGCATAGGCGACGGGCGCCGCGAGGGTCAAAAGGACGGCCGTGGTGGCCGCGGCCAGCTTCAATGTGACGTAGAGGGAGAGAAAATCCATTTAACGGTACCCGTATTTTTCCTTAACGGCGACAGCGGGGGCGGACAGCAGAAATGCCGCAAAACGTTCCGCCCCGGCGCGGTTTTTGGTCTGCTTCAGGATACAGGCCGACTGTATGATCTCCGGCGCTTCCGGAACCTCATAATGGCAGCCCTTCCGGCCCGGTTCCGACAGTACGGAAGAGAAGGCGCAAAAAGCCCCGTCCACGGCCTCCGTCGAGGCGTACTGAAAGGCTTGGGCGATGGTCTGGGCGACAACACGTTTTCCCTCTCCCGATTCCCACAACGCCGCCTTTTGCAGCGCAGTTCTTACCGCCGTCCCGTATGGGGCCGTTTCCGGGTTGGCGATCGCGATCCGCCGGACGCCTTGATCGGCGACGGCCAGCCGCCAATCCGCGGGCTTGCAGAACTCCTTCCGGGCCGACCAGAGAACCACCCGGCTTCTGGCGTAGACGAATGGCTTTTCCGCCGCACCTTCCTTAAAAAGGCGGTCGGGCCTCTCCTCATCGGCGGAGAGGAAGAGGTCGTAGGGGGCTCCGTTTGCGATCTGCGCGTAGAGGTTTCCCGACGAGGAGAAGGTCGCCTCCACCTTGATGCCGGACTGTTTTTCGAAATCAGCGGTCAGTTCCTTTGCGGCCTGGATGAAGTTGGCCGCCACAGCGATCCGGATTCCCTCTGCGGCCGCAACGGAGGAGGGCCACCACAGGAGGGCCGACAATAGGAGGGGGACAAAAGCAACGTCTCGGAGGATGGATGCATTTCTGAATGAACGGCAACGCTCGGCACACATTTCATCCGGCATTGTTGATTCCTTTCCGGTTTTCCGCTGGGGAAAAATCATGTGTTAAATTTAGCATATGTCAAGGTATAAGTCAACCCTGCATTTTCCGCACGGAGGACATTGAAAACACGAATGACTCTTCTCTCCGGCAGCGGCAGGGATGTTGCGCGTCAGAAGATCGCAACACCCCTCCGGATTACCGCGATGATCCCTCTTTCACAGAGATCCGGATTTGGGTTCCCGGTTGAATCTGGTCTGTAAAAAGCGCCCTCATGCCGCGTCCTGCATTCGCCGGGCGCATCCGGAGGGGTCTCACGGGCTCACTGCAGCTTCTGGATCTGCACTGCACATGCCTTGTATTCCGCCGTCTTGGTGTCCGGATCAAAGACCGGATTGGTCAACCAGTTGGCGCACCCCTCACGGAAATGGAAGGCCATCCAGACAAGCCCCGGCGGCTCACTGACCCTGCGAACCCGGTTCACCCGCCGTTCACTGCTGGTGAAAGTCCCTTCATCCTCACACCAGGCGGCGGCCGGGAAAATCACATCGGCAAAACGCGTCGTCTCCGTCGGAAAGATGTCGTTGCAGACAATAAATTCCGCCGACTCGAGGCAATGCTCAATATGTTTAATGTCAGGTTCCGTATTGGCCAGATTCTCGCCAAAGACATAAAACCCCCTGATTTTGCCTTCGGGCAGGGCATCGATCATCTGTGGAATCGTCAAACCGGGCTTTGACGGCAGATTCTTTACGCCCCAGACGGCCTCGAACCTGGCACGGATCTTTTCATCAGTTACCGACTGGTCGCCCGGGAAGACAACGGGCAAGGCGCCCATATCGCAGGCCCCCTGAACATTGTTCTGGCCCCGAAGGGGGTTGACCCCGCCGCACTCGACACCCATATTGCCCAGCAGCATCTGCAGGTTGGCGCAGGAGATGACGTTGTTCTTGCCGCAGGTATGTTCCGTCATGCCCAGGGTGTAGATCAACATCGCGGGCTTTATGGACGCCAGTTTCCGAACCAGCCACCGGATCTCCTCTACACCGACACCCGATATTTCAGCCGCCCGTTCCGGCGGGTATTCCATGACCTTTTTTTTCAGTTCAGCAAACCCTTCGCAGCTCTCTTCAACAAATTTTTGATCGTATAGGTTCTCATGGATGAGGACATTCATCACGCCATTCAAGAAGGCGATGTCCGACCCGACCTTGATCTGCAGATGCCGCTCGGCAAAATCGACCAGCGGCGTGCGCCGAGGGTCGACGACAATCAGATGACCGCCCGCGAGCACGGCATCCTTGGCATAGGTGGAGGCGACGGGATGGGCCTCCGTCATGTTCGAACCGATCACCAGAAGTATTTTTGCCTTCGCAAATTCCGCGAAGGAATTCGTCATAGCCCCCGAACCGAATGTCATCGCCAGACCGGCGACGGTGGGGGCATGTCAGGTACGGGCGCAATGGTCGATGTTGTTCGTCTTGAACACCGACCGGAAGAGCTTCTGCATCTGGTAGGAATCCTCGTTTGTGCTTCGGGCGCAGCTCACGCCGGCCACGGCGTCCGGCCCGTGCTTCTCGATGATCCCCTTGAATTTCGCAACGACAAGATCCAGCGCCTCGTCCCAGGATGCCTCTCGAAACTCGCCATCTTCCCTGCGGATCAGCGGCGTCTTGAGGCGCTCCTCGGAGTAGAGGAAATCGTATCCGAACCGCCCTTTGACGCAGAGCCGGCCCTGGTTGGGTTCCGCCCCCTCGACGGCCGTGACCTTTGCGATCCGTCCGTTTTTAACATGGAGCAACTGCTGGCAGCCGACGCCGCAATAGGGGCAGGTTGTCCGGATTTTCTGCGTTTCCCAGGGGCGCCCCATTCCTTTGGCCTTCTTTTCCGTCAGGGCCCCGACGGGGCAGACCTCGACGCACTGTCCGCAGAAAACGCATTCGCTGTCGGTGTAGGAACCGTCGCCGCCGGTGACGATCTTGCTTGCCGAGCCCCGGTAGCCATAACTGATGGCCCGGTTTACCACGACCTCGTTGCAGGCCTGGACGCAGCGCCCGCAGAGGATACAGCGGCTGAAGTCGCGGACGATGAAGGGGTTTGCATCCTCGGTAGGGTAGAACTTATCCGGACGGCTGAATTTGATCTCCGTAATCCCGCAGGCATAGGCAAGGTCCTGCAGGCGGCAATTCCCGTTTGCCTCGCAGACAATGCAGTTGTGATGACCGCTCGACAGGAGGAGTTCGACGATAAGCTTTCGTGTTCTGCGGACCCGTTCGGTGTCCGTCAGAACGACAATCCCGGGGGTGACGGGGGTCGAACAGGAGGCCATCAAGGTTCGCGCACCGCTGACCTCCACCAGACATACCCGGCAGGCGCCGTCTCGGGATGGATCTGAACCCTGTTCCCAGGCATGCGTCCAGCGTGGCGCCCGTATTGCTGATACCGGTATCTCCGGAATAGCTGAAGTCAGGGAAACCGGCCAGACGCATGGTCATGTTGGCGGCCAGCTCTCCTTCCCGCGATTCCCATAACGGCGCAAACAGGGCCACGCGATGGGTATAATCTTCGGGGAAATCCTTCTTGACCTTCAGGATCTTTTCAGCCGCGATCTCGATCGCCCGGCTGTAGGAGATGCGTTTCCACGAGTCGCCCTGCCGCAGAAGGGGATAAAGAAGCCGGTGCGGACTGTAGGTCAGTTCGACCATGGATTGGCCTTTGGGACAGATCGACCCGCCGGTCCATTCGTTCTCCGGCCTTCCGTATACGTTGACGACCCGGCCGTCCCTGATCTGAACCTCCATCGAACAACGCGCCTGGCACAGCATGCAGGATGAAGAGACGGTACGATCCACCGGTGTTGGAGGCGAAACTTTACTCAACGCCAAACCGTTCCGGTCCGCGGCGAACGGCAAAGCGCCTCCGGCTGCAACTGCAGCGCCGATTTTCATGAAATCCCGCCGGGTCATTCCGGCGGCTTTTTCTTTCGATATTGTAGCCTCTTGTCCATGATCTTCCATACGCTATCCCCGAAATTATTCTCCTTCTGCTGATAGGGGCACGCCCAATACCCGGCTTGGGCTTCTCCCCTTCCGAAAAGGCGAAAATCATATCCTGTTTCAATGGGAGATCCTTATATCATTTCTGACATAGGTGCAATAAAAATAATCCGTCCAGAGGAAAGGAGACGAAATGGTGCGTTGTGATGATCATGGTTGCAATTCGCAGTCGAATGGCTTATAAATAAACAATAATTCTCTGCTATTTCAAATTTAACCTCTTCCGGGGTCGACATTTGCTTTCTGTTGTTTAATCCGTTTCGAGAGATGCGAGAAGGGATCGGCATGAAAGTCAGATACAAGATCTGGATCGAAAGGGATGCCCAAGAACTTTTAGTGAAAGCGGAGCAGGATTTTCAGCGGCTCATCCGGAATAAGGGCGGTTGACCGGGAGCGCATCCGCAACAAAACGGGCTGTTTTTCCAAAACACTGCGGGCTCATGGATTCATTCGGCATGCAGGCGGGAACCACAGGATGGTCCAAAGGGGGTTGTTTTATTGGAAGATCAGCACTCAGACCGGGGACCCCGACCGAAAGACAAGCTCAACGCAGTCGCCGAGGAGATGTTTGATTGCCTCGGAGATGCATTTCCGGTGTGCTGCTTAAGCGATGAATTCCACTATTTCCCGCAAATTGTCCCGCCGCAGGGAGTCTGGACCGGGTGGGACAACTTTATGCCGGACAAAATCGCGGAAGTGAATGCGCGGCTCTCTTCCGCGGAGCGCGCCATCGGTTTGATTTCCCGGGAAACGGAAGACCTCGATATCTTTGCCGATGCGGAAACCCTCAGACGCATGGCGCAAACGCTGAGGGAACAGCTCGTTTGGGTCCGTTTCCACGAAACGCAGCCGACGTTTCACCTGACAATCATGTGCACTGCCTTGGCCGCCGCCCTGGGAAACTCCGATCGCCGCGAATGGGACGTCAGGACACAGACCCTTCCCTCTTTCCTGACACAGGCCCAGGAAGTGCTTCTCGACATGCCGCAACTTTTCCGGGACATGGGTTTGGAGATGATCCGGGACATTGCGGCGTGGCTGCAATCCCTCGAAATGGAACGGAATGAACTGGCTCCCGTCTTTTCTGCTATGGAGCGGTTCGCCGATTTTTTGAGGAGCGCCCGGACGAGAAGCGATTATCTGTTGCCCCCGGAGATCGTCGAGCGGATCGTCAAGGAACATATCGGATGCGGGGTTGGCCCGGACGAGGTCCGCAATGTGCTCATGGAGGAAATCGACGAAACGGAACGGATCATGGGAGAGGCCGGAGATACACTCTTCCCCGGAACCGTCTGGCGGAAGGCGATCCGAAGGATTCCCCTGCCCGCTTTCTCCGCCGGGGGGCAGTTGGAGATGTACCGGAAAGAGGCCGATAACCTTTTACAACACTGTATTGCCTGCGGTATCGTAACGGAAAACATTTCCCGGAGAAGCCCCCTCCGGGTTTCCGCACTCCCTCCGTACCTCAAGGCAATCCGGGCCGCCTCCGCTTACAGCTTCACTCCCGCAAATGCGTCGCAGAAAGGGACCTTCTACATTGTCCCCCCGGAAGGACCCTGGAGCGACAACCGGGAGGAGCTTGCAGAGTACCGGATGGTGACCGCCCATGAGACCTACCCCGGCCACCACCTGCTCGACACCCGGCGCTGGCACTTTATCTCCCCGTCGAGACGCCGGGTGGAAAGCCCTCTCTTTTACGAGGGGTGGGCCTGCTTCGCCGAGGAACTCATGCGGGAGACCGGCTACTTTTCCGGACCGGCCGACCTTCTCCTCCTTGCGAACAGAAGACACCGGAGGGCTGTCCGCGGTCTGGTTGATCTCGACCTGCAAACGGGTAAGCCCGCTCGTCGCGCCGCCGTTCAAATTCTTGTCGAGGCGGGCTTCGCGGCGGATACGGCGGCGTCCGTCGTCCCGAAATACGCGCTGAGGCCGGGGTATCAGGTGTGCTACGCCTTCGGGCTCAGGCGTTTTCTTGATCTGTACCACCGGTACGGTACGGGTGATGCGAAGCGGTTTGTCGAACAGGTCCTGTCCTGCGGGGAGATCGGGTTCGATCTCCTGGAAAAGAATCTGCACGGACGCAGCGATCAATCCTGATGTGGGGATGTGCTTTGTAATTCCGGGACAGGATCGGCAAGGCGTGCGAACCCTGAGAAAAGAGACGTTAGATACATGTGGGGACACCTTGCCGCAAGGTGTCTCCAGGAGACGTCGGGGACATGATGCGAGCGGAGACATGTTCCGGAAGACCGAAGGGATCGGAACGTCTCCCCGGAACTAAAAAGAGGGGATAAATGGAGAATTTTCTCGGCTGTCACTCGGAATGGAATCTGGGAAGTCCCGGTGGCTGGGATTACCAGCGCATCACCCAGGTGATCGGCAA
>JAFGRP010000199.1 GCA_016935075.1 Deltaproteobacteria bacterium
AAGCTGATGTTCGGTAACATCGAATTATGAGTCAACGATCTCTTTTTAAACCCTCCTTGGGTAACATTTTATTTGAGGCAATTCGCCCCGTGATTAATCCTTGACAGGACAGGACCAACCGGCTATTTTACCGTTGAATGAGGCCGGACGCCGGATTTTGGCCAGGGGCAGGCGAAACCGGTTGGAATTACTCACCCTTTCCATTGTCGCGTTGAGGCCCATGATCCAATCGCCGTTGAAGAACAGACCCAGCCGTCAATCCGTAATTGCGGCCCTGCTCGCACTGGCCCTCCTCCTGCCGGCTTGGTGGTGGACAGGCCTCTGGCGCCAGGAACGTCTCATCACCGAAAAGCAATCTCAGGTCGCCGAAATTCTGGCAGTCCAAGGCCGATCCCTCGGCACGGAAATCAACGGCCGCCTGGCCGTCTTGAAGGCGCTCAAGAACTTCGTGGAGGAACGCATCCACGCCAATCGGGAGATCGCACCGGCAGAATTCGCCGCCTTTGGAACGGGAATCGGCAGCGGCACGAGCGGCGTCCGCGCCCTCTCCATCGCCCCCGGCGGAATCACCCAGTTCATCTCCCCGGCAGGAAGCGACGACAGTCTGACCGGGCAGGATCTTCTCAACGACGCCCGCCCGCAGGTCCGCGCCGACGTCCAGCGCGCCGTCCGCTCGCATCGGGTCGTAATCAGCGGCCCCTATGCGCTTCGCCCCAGAGGATTGGGCCTCGTCGCACGGCAGGCCCTCTATGTGGACGAAAACCTGTGGGGATTGATTTCTCTCGTCCTCGACCTCCCCCCCATCTTCACCGAAGCGGGTCTGAACACCCCGCCGCAGGGTCTGCAGACCGCCCTGCTGGACCGTTCCGGCCGTCTCCTGTCCGGGAAGAAAACCGCGCTGGCGGGAGACCCCGTTTTCTTTCAGGTCAATCTCCCCGACGGGCCCTGGAAACTGGCAGCACTTCCCGCGGAGGGCTGGACCGCGGCCGTGGAAAAGCCCCTGCTCCAGTTCCGCGCGACAACCCTGGCGATCGCCGTTCTGATAGCCTTTCTGATCGGTCTGGCGGCCGGGTACCGGGCACACCTGACCCTGGCCGTGCGCCAGCGGACCGACGCCCTGCAGCGGTCGCTTGCCGAACACCGGGAGGAGGAAGAGCAACTGCGCCGCACGCTGGATAACCTGCGGCAGGCAATGGGGGCGACATTGCGGACGCTCGCCCAGGCGGTTGAAACGAAGGAGCCATACACGGCCGGACATCATAAAAGGGTGGCCGACCTGGCCCGGACGATCGCGATGGAGATGGGGCTTTCCGATGAAGCCCTGGAAGGAATCCGGACGGCGGGCATCCTCCACGACGTCGGAAAAATCCCGCTGCCGGCGGACATTCTGAACAAACCCGCGAAACTGTCGGCGGCGGAGTTTCAAGAGGTCAAGACCCACTCGCAGACGGGGTATGATATCCTGAACGACATCGAGTTTCCGTGGCCCGTGGCGCGGATCGTCTGGCAGCATCACGAACGAATGGACGGATCAGGATATCCCCTGGGTTTGAAGGGGGAGGAGATTCTGTTAGAGGCGCGGGTGCTGGCGGTGGCGGACGTGGTGGAGGCGATGTGCTCGCACCGCACCTACCGGCCGATGCCGGGGTTGGACGAGGCCTTGGAGGAGATCGGCGCGCAGCGTGGGGTTCTTTACGACCCGGCCGTCGTCGACGCCTGCCTGCGCATTTTCAGGGAAAAGGATTTCCGTCTGGTATAGATTCAGAAACCCGGTCCACGAAAGGAAGGGGATATGCTGGTCCGTTGTTGGGGGGCAAGGGGATCCATTACGGTCTCGGGAAAGGAATACTTGCGTTATGGAGGGGACACACCCTGCCTTGAAATCCGAACGAAAGACGACCATATCGTGATTATTGACGCCGGCACGGGCATCCGGAGACTGGGGAACCGCCTTTTGGCCGAGGATCGTCACGATTATACGATGATTTTCACGCACGTGCACTGGGATCATCTCATGGGATTCCCTTTTTTCAAGCCCATCTACCTGTCCGACACGCGGATCGCCCTTTTCGGTTGCCCTTTTACACGGTCCTCCGTCAGGGAAATGATAGCATCCATCATGACCGCCCCCTATTTTCCCGTTAATTTCGAAGACATCAAAGCGGACATCCGCTATCAGGAAACCTGTGAAGAGGCCTTTCAAATCGGCGGCATGACCATCACCTCCATACCTCTCAGCCACCCGAACCAGGGGCTGGGATACCGTTTTGAAGAAAACGGGCGGTCTTTCGTCTACCTGACCGACAACGAGCTGAGCTACCGGCATCCGGGCGGCCTGGCTTACGAGGATTACTGCGCCTTCGCAAAAGAGGCGGACCTCCTCGTTCACGATGCCGAATACCTCCCCGAGGACTACCTTTCGACCCGGTCCTGGGGCCATTCCGTCCACACGGACGCCCTGCGGCTGGCCCTCGATGCCGGCGTGGGCCGTCTCGGCCTGTTCCATCACAACCAGGAGAGGACGGACGAGGCGGTGGACGAGATGGTGGAGGATTGCCGGAGGATGGCCGCCGGCCGGCCGCTGGAGTGCTTCGCCATGCGCCAGGACATGGAGATCGTTGTCTGAAACCCAGGGATAACAACGGCACCGCGGATCAGCACAACCAAAATCACCGGAAAACCGCCGGGGCGCGCGAGAGGTTCTTCGGCCCGCGGCGACCAAACAACAGCAAAGGAGATACAGAGATGATACCGGAAGAAAGACCAAGGAAAAATCCGAGAGGCAGGGGCCGTCTGCATGGGGGCGCGCTCGCGGTCTGCATCCTGATGACCGTACTTCTGCCGGCCCTGCTCCCCGCGACCGGCGCGGCGCACCCCCCCAAAGAGGTCGTTCTATCCTACGACCGGACCAAACAAACGCTGGAAGTCCGGATCACTCACACCTCGAAGGATCCGTCTTCCCACTACATCAAAAGAATCGAAATCAAGAAGAACGGCAAGGCAAGCGGCATCACCGAATACCGGAGCCAGCCGGGACAGGCAACCTTTGCATATGTCTATCCTTTGGAAATCGGCCCCGCTGATGTTCTCGAGGTCACTGTGACGTGCAGCATCTTCGGATCAAAAACCGAAAAACTGACGCTACCGTAAACGGATATACGGATAACCCTGCGCTGACCGTGACAGACCTTGACGCAGGGAGGGTGGGAGGCTGCTTCCCGTGATCCTCTTCCAATGGCATGTCGCCCTGATGGCGGCGGGATCACTGATGGCCGCCGCCGCCGTTCTCATCGCGGCGACGCAGCGGCAAAGGCGGTGGTGGCTCCGGTTCCACCGGGGCGCAGGTCTTTCCGGGGCGTTTCTGATCCTGACCGGAGGCGCGGCGGCGGTCGCCGCGGTAACACTCGACGGCGGGGAACACCTCCGCTCGCCGCACACCTGGTTCGGGGCGCTGACCCTCGCGGCGGCGGTTGCAACACCGCTCCTGGGTTTCCTGCAATTCAAAGTCCCGGAACGGGTGGAGGGCCTCCGTGCAACCCACCGTCTCTGCGGCCGCATCCTGACGGGCTTTGTCCTGATTACGATCCTGCTCGGCTTTCGCGCGGCGGGTTTTCTGTAAGTGCCGGTTTCCTTCGCATAAAGATAACCCCTGTCGACAGCTTCGTTGTCCCTTGCCGCCGCCTGAAACGGTGACGGATAAAACAGAAACCGACGCCTCCTCCAGGGGGCGTTTTATCAAGGAGTAACTTTTGAAGCCACTCAGATTCCCATAGAAAATGGAGGAGGGAAATTGTTCATTCCCGCCACGCCTGAAGAAGTCCGGAATCTCGGATGGAAGCAGCTCGACGTGATCCTGATCACCGGGGACAGCTACCTCGACAGTCCCTATGTCGGCGTCTCCGTCATCGGGCAGCGACTGCTCGCCGCCGGATACCGCGTGGGGATCATCCCCCAGCCGAATATCGATTCCAAAAATGATATCGCCCGTTTCGGCGAGCCGGGTCTCTTCTGGGGCATTACCGGCGGCTGCATCGATTCCCTGGTCGCAAACCGCACCGCCTCCGGAAAAAGGCGCCGGAAGGACGATTTCACGGCCGGGGGAATCAACAACCGCCGACCCGACCGGGCGGCGATCGCTTACGCCAACCTGATCCGCCGTTACTTCAAAGAGACGAAGCCCCTTGTCCTCGGCGGGATCGAGGCAAGCCTCCGGCGGATCGCCCACTACGACGTCTGGTCAAACCGGGTGCGCCGCTCCGTCCTGATCGACGCTAAGGCCGATTATCTCCTTTACGGGATGGCTGATAATACGGTCTTGGAACTTGCCGCACGACTCCGGGAAGGACGGGACGTCTCGGAACTGAGGGGTCTTTGCTACGCCGCAGCGGAACGGAAATCCGGGTTTCTGAACCTCCCCTCCTGGGAAGAGTCGGCGGCGGACCCGGCGGCCTTCGAGAAGATGTTTCTCGCCTTCTACCGAAACCAGGATCCCCGGACGGCGCAGGGACTTTGCCAGAAACAGGATACGCGCTGGCTCATCCACAACCCGCCGGCGCCGCCGCTTACGGAGGCGGAGATGGACGCGGTCCACGGAATGAATTTCGAGCGGGCGGTTCACCCCTTTCATCGCCGCGACGGCGATGTCCGGGCGCTGGAGACGATCCGCTTCTCCATCACCACCCACCGGGGATGTTACGGGGAGTGTCATTTCTGTGCCATTGCTGTCCACGGGGGGCGTCAGGTCAGCTCCCGGAGCGAGGCATCCATCCTCGGGGAGGCAAAATTACTGGCCTCCCTCCCCGGTTTCAAGGGGCGCATCCTCGACGTGGGAGGGCCGACGGCCAACATGTACGGATTTGAATGCCAAAAGAAACTCGACCGCGGCGCCTGTCCGGACCGGCGTTGCCTCTACCCCGCGGTCTGTGAACACCTCCGTCCCGATCACGGACGCCAGCTCGCCCTCCTCCGGAAGATCCGGGAGATTCCCGGCATTAAACAGGCGATCGTGGCCTCCGGCATCCGGTACGACCTCCTCCTCGCCGACCGGAAGCGCGGCGTCCCCTACCTCCGCGAGGTCATCCGCCGCCACGTCTCCGGACAAATGAAGGTCGCCCCCGAACACTCGGAGGAGAAGGTTCTCCGGTGCATGGGGAAACCGGGAACCTCATCCCTGCTCGCTTTCCGCGACCTTTTCCGTAAACTCACGGCGGAGGCGAGAAAGGAGCAGTTTCTCACCTACTATCTCATCGCCGCCCACCCCGGCTGCACGCAGGCGGACATGGAAGCCCTCCGCTGCTTCGCCACGCGGGAGCTTGCCCTCCATCCCGAGCAGGTCCAGCTCTTTACCCCGGTCCCCTCGACGATTTCCACGCTGATGTACCATACCGGCCGGAATCCCTGGAGCGGGAGGAGACTCTTTGTGGAGAAGACAGCCGCCGGCCGGGAGCTTCAGAAGAAGATTTTGGTTGCGAAAGAAAGCGGGTTCAGGTATGAGAACGCCGGACGGAAATCCATCAAACGGGAGGAAAAATCATGGGAAAAGACAAGGACGTTAAAAAAGATACCAAGAAAAAACCTTCCAAAACGTTGAAGGAGAAGAAAGAGGCCAAGCGGCTGAAGAAGACGGGGAAGGCCGGAGGGGCCTGATGCCGCCGGGGGCAAAGCGCCTGCCGCAGCCGCTCGCGGACTTCAATGTCCACCTCTTTCAGGACCGCCTGTTCGCTGCGATCCGGTGATGGTTCGTCACGGACTACGGATGGGGCGTCCTCCGGGAGGATTCACAGGAGCCGGCATGAAATCCCGTGCAGGCTGTTCAAAAATGCCCGGATGCAAGGCGCGCAAAAACCGAAGAGCGAGGCGTATCTGGAAATACGTTGAGCGATGAGGTTTGCAGCGCAACGCTGCAGATGGGCGTTTTGGAAGCGCCCCGCAGGGCGGCGCTTCCCGGCAAGGAAGGGTCTGTTTTATCGTTGCGCCCCTGATCCCCGCCTGGCAGACGGGGATTGCGGGATGCGCTCCCGGTCAACAGCCTGTCAGACGCGGCCGTAGTCGTCCGCAATCCGTTCGATATCGTCCTCTCCGAAATACTCCCCCGTCTGGACCTCGATGAAAACCGCATCATCCTTCCCCGTGTTCCGGAAGCGATGGGCCGCCCCGCAAGGGATATCGACGGCATCCCCCGGCCGAAGGGTAATCTCCCGGTCTTCGAGGGTCACAACCGCCTTCCCGCGGACGAGGCACCAGTGCTCTCCCCGGCGGCGGTGGCGCTGGAGACTCAGGCGCTTTCCCGGAAGAACGCAGATCCGTTTGACCTTGCAGTCCGGTTCTTCGGCCAGAACCGTGTAGTATCCCCATGGACGATGGTCCGTCTCCATGAAACGCCCCTCCAAAAAATATCGCGCAACGAATCGCAATCCTGCTGAACAGCATACGGTATCGATTTTCAGCGTTTCCCTGCCGCTGCAAACGCGCCATTCACGATGGTTACGGCTTCCTTTTCAACTCTTCGCAGATGCCCCTCCCCCAGGAAGCTCTCCGCATAGATCTTGTAAATCTCTTCCGTGCCCGACGGACGGGCGGCAAACCACCCGTTTTCGGCTACGACTTTGAGCCCCCCGATGTCGGCGCCATTGCCGGGCGCACGGGTCAATGCGGCAAGGACCGGTTCGCCGGCAAGCTCTCTAACCGTAATCATCTCGGGGGAAAGCCCCTGGAACGCCGTCTTTTGCTCCGGCGTGGCCGGGGCATCCGTTCGCACATAGAACGATGCGCCGAACCGTTCTTCAAGATCCCGGTAAAGGGCGGCAGGGTCCTTGCCCGTTTTCGCCGTCATCTCGCAGGCGAGCAGATCCATGATGATGCCGTCTTTGTCCGTCGTCCATACCGTTCCGTCCCTCCTCAGGAAAGAAGCCCCGGCGCTCTCTTCTCCGCCAAAACCGCAGGAGCCGTCCAGCAGACCGGCCACGAACCATTTGAAACCCACGGGAACCTCGCAAAGACGCCTCCCGAGGTCCGCGGCCACACGGTCGATCATGGCGGTGGAAACCAGCGTTTTCCCCACCATCGCATCCTTTCTCCACCCGGGCCGGTTCCGGAAGAGGTAAAAGATCGCGACGGACAGGAAATGGTTGGGATTCATCAGCCCCGAATCCCGGGTAACGATCCCGTGGCGATCGGCGTCCGTATCGTTGCCGAAGGCGATATCGAACTTATCCTTCAGCCGGACCAGGCTTTCCATGGCATAGGGAGAAGAGCAGTCCATCCGGATCTTGCCGTCCCTGTCCACGGTCATGAAAGAAAAGGTCGGGTCGACGATCCGGTTCACCACCGAAAGCGAAAGGCCGTAGCGGCCGGCGATGGGATCCCAGAAGTCCACCGCCGCCCCGCCGAGGGGGTCTGCGCCGATTCTGAGTCCCGACCCCGCAATCGCTTCCATGTCGATGACGTTCCGAAGATCCTCCACATAGGGGGTCACATAATCGTATTCATGGATGCACCCCGATTTCAGCGCCCTTTCAAAAGGCAGCCTGCGGATCTTTCCGATCCCCGAGGCCAGGATGGCATTGGCCCTTTCTTCGATGATCCGGGTTGTTTCCGTGTCCGCAGGGCCGCCTTCGGGCGGGTTGTACTTGAATCCGCCATCCTCCGGCGGGTTATGGGAAGGGGTCATGACCACGCCGTCGGCCAATCCGCTTCTCCTGCCCCGGTTATACGTCAGGATGGCATGGGATATCACCGGTGTGGGCGTGTACCGCAGATCTCGCTGGATCATCACGGCGATCCGGTGGGCAGCGAAGACCTCGATGGCGGTGGCCAGCGCCGCTTCGGACAGGGCATGGGTATCCATGCCCATGAAGAGCGGACCGGTTACTTTTTTTGCTTTTCGGTGTTCGCAGACGGCCTGGCTGACGGCCAGGATGTGCGCCTCGTTGAAGCTGTTCCGGAAAGAGGAACCCCGGTGGCCCGAGGTGCCGAAAGCGACCCGTTGCGTGGAATCGGAAGCGTCGGGTTTATGGGTGTAATATGCGGAGATCAGCCTCGGAATATTGGCAAGGATCGATCTGGGCGCCGGTTTTCCGGCCAGCTCGTGGACACTCATCTTTTTCCCCCCGCTATGGATTCATCTTGAGTCCCGGACCTTCGGAAATCGTGATCCCTCCGCGCGCTGGACATTTTTCGACCCCGAAAAATCTCCAATGCGCGCTTCCGGGATCCGATTTCCACATTACACAAAGATCTCAGTCCTTCTTTTCTTCACACCGGAGCTGGATGATCTCCATGCGGTTGTTTGCCTCCGGATGTTTCGCCGACGGACCTTCGGTCAGGATCGCGACATTCCCCTCCACCTCATGGCTTTGCAGCCAATCCCCCACATAAGCATTCCAGTCTTTCGGGTGGTCGGGCTCGTAAATCGGATAGACCCCGCCGCTGAAGAGGAGTCGCTGACAGGTCTCCTCCCGGGAGCTCACCCCCACGATCCATACCGGCGGCTTGAAGCGGGAAATGGAGCGGGCGGTTGCGCCGCTGTGGGTTGGAACAAATACGGCGGCGGGGGAGATGCTCTCCAGGGCGGTATCGACACTCAAAGCGATCAAATCCTTGATCCGGACGGGAACGTTGCCGCCATGGTCCCCAAGAGCCTCCTTGAGGCCGTAGCGGGGGCGGTGCGGCTCCGTCGCTGTGGCAATCTTCGCCAGCATGGCTACAGCCTCCACCGGATATTTGCCCATGGCCGACTCTTCCGAGAGCATGACACAGTCCGTGCCGTCCAAGACCGCATTGGCCACGTCGGTTGCCTCCGCCCGGGTGGGGCGCCGATTGTCCGTCATGGACTCCAGCATCTGCGTGGCGGTGATGACGGGTTTTCCCATTCGGTTGGCTATGTGTATCAGCCGCTTCTGGACGATGGCAATCCGCTCGATCGGTATTTCCACCCCGAGGTCTCCGCGCGCAACCATGATGCCGTCCGCCGCTGCGAGGATATCGTCCATATGTTCCAGGGCCCGGGAGCGTTCAATTTTCGCAATGATGAAAGGGTTGTAACCCATTGCATCCGCCGATTCCCGTACGGCAGCGATATCCGCGGCGTTCTCGACAAAGGACTGACCGACCGCATCCACACCCTGTTCGGAGGCAAATTTCAGGCATTCGCGGTCGTGATCGGTGAAGGCGCTGATCCCGAGGTCGATGCCGGGCAGATTGAGCCCCTTTCGGGAACGCAATTCTCCGCCCACCAGGACCCGGCAGGCGACATCCTCCCCTTCCACCTTCAGGGTTTCGAGCTGGATAAGGCCATCGTTTAAAAAAAGGGTGTCGCCGGGCCGGAGCGCCTGGGGGAGACGGGCAAAACTGACCGAAACCCGTTCGGCGTCTCCAACGATGTCCCGGGTCGTCAGGGTGAAGAGGGCCCCCGGCTGCAACTCGACGGGCTCATCGGCCAGCCGGCCGATCCTCATCTTCGGACCGGGCAAATCGGCCATGATGGCGATTCTCCGTCCCAGCGCGCGGGCTGCCGCGCGGAGTTTTTCGATCACCTGTTTGTGGCTGCCAAAATCGCCGTGCGAGAAATTGATCCGGGCCACATTCATCCCGGCCTTGATCATCGCTTCCATGACTTCCCGCGACGCCGATGCCGGCCCGATGGTCGCTACAATTTTGGTTTTATGTTCCGGAAGTTTCACGAGGGGGCCTCCTTTTCCCATAAGAGCTGTCCGTAATGATGATCACTTTATGGATTATTATATCTTCAATATGCGGCAACCGCAATGCTCAAAATATTTTTGCTCAAAATATTTTTGCATATTGCCGGGCATTCTCTGTATAATGTCACCGTCGGAGGTTTCCGCAAGGACGTTCGGACAGGCGAAGGATCGGCCGGGAACATCCTTTTTCGAATCCAATCATTTTGCAGGGAGGAAAAAGAACATGGCAAAAGCATTCAAGGGATCCAAGACGGAAAAGAATCTGCTGGCAGCCTTCGCCGGGGAATCCCAGGCGAGAACCCGTTACACCTATTTCGCCAGCGCTGCCCGGAAGGAAGGATACGAGCAGATCGCCAACATTTTCGCCGAAACTGCGGAAAACGAGAAGGAACACGCCAAGGTGTTCTTCAAATATCTCCAGGGGGGCGAGGTGAAGATCACCGCGGGCTATCCCGCCGGCGTGATCGGGAAGACGAAGGATAACCTGACGGCTGCCGCGGCCGGCGAGAACATGGAGTGGACGACCCTCTATGCAGATTTTACCAAGACTGCCAAGGCGGAAGGTTTTACCGACGTGGCCCGCTCCTTCGAACAGATTTCCAAGGTGGAAAAGTTCCACGAGGCGCGCTACCGGAAACTGATCGAAAACATCGCGAAGAAGCAGGTCTTCAAGAAGGACAAGGCGATCAGGTGGCACTGCATCAACTGCGGCTACATCTTCGAGGGGACGAAGGCCCCGAAGATCTGTCCGGCCTGCAAGCATCCCCAGTCCTATTACGAGGTCCTGGCCGAAAACTTCTGACAGGCTGTTGACCGGGAGCGCATCCCGCAATCCCCGCCTTGGGACGGGGATAAGGGGCGCAATAAAAAACAGACGGTTTCCTTGCCGGGAAGCCCCGCCCTGTGGGCGGGCTGCTTCGAGAACGCCCGTCTGCGCCAAAACAAAAAAACAGGGTCGGGCCGTGTCCGTTATGGATGCCGCCCGGCCTTTTTTTAACAAACACTTGCCCGCGATCTTTACCCTGCCGGGAATCTCCATGTTTCCCGGAGAACGCCGGCATGTTTCCGAAGGAGTTTCAGGTAGACGACCTCCAGATCGACCATCTCCCGGTCCCCTTTCCGCAACCACTCGGAGAGCCATGCGAACCTGAGCGCGATGACGGCCTCCACGAGATATTGCCGGCTCAAGGGCGACAGGAACTCCACCTTATTCAGGCCGAGCAGAAAATCGCGGACCAGAGGCCCCGTCAGCCCCCCGGGGTTTTCCATGCCGATGCAGCCGATCAGGTTGGCGGCGTCATAGAACTCCGGCTTGCACCCCATGAACTCCCAATCGATCACGCAGGCGATGCCGTCCGACGACCAGATGACGTTCAGGGGATGAAGGTCGCCGTGACAGAAGATCACGGGAAGATGGTCGTGAACGTCTCCGAATTCCCGGCGCAGAAACCGGATGATTTTTGCCGTCTCCTCCAGGACAGCCGGGTCGTGACGCTCCAGCCGCTCCTGCAGTTCATCGATGAAATGCAGAATGGAAAAGGGTTCCCGATCGCCCGGGGGCAGCCCGGGCGCGGCGGCCTTTTTCAGATCGATGAGAAAATCCGCGAGAACACTCCCCCGCCAGCCATCGAGGGTGTATTCGGGACGGGACAGGGGAATTCCTTCGGCATAGGGGCTGATCTGCCAGAGGTCCGTGCCGTGCCGGGTGACATATTGCCCCTGCGTGTCGGTCAGATACACCTGGATCCTGCCGAGGCCCCTCTCCCGGAGCGCCCGCAGGACCGCCCCCATGACGGTCCGCCGGGAAAGCTGCCCCGGCGCGATTCGCTCCAGGACGAACCGGCCGCCGTTTATTGCCTCGACGACCAAACGGAAGAGGCACCGCTCCGGGCTTCCGGCAATCGGGAGCTCCTCCCGCCGCCGGAAACCGAGCCCCCATGCTTTCAATATTTCTTCCAATTCGGCATGATCCATGATGCGCTGCTCCCGGTGCGGGAAGACCGGTCCACCGGCCTGCCAAAGCAAGATCCCCCGGGTGACCGGAAAGCTCCTCGACCGTCCGTATCATCGGGGGCGTGTGTTACATCCGATCCGGTTTCCATTTGACGGCTGAACTGTCTTATACCAATGTTCTCCGCAATCGGCAAATACGGAGCGGCAGTGATGGAAGTCCCCCGCCCGGCAAAAGAAATGTGTCAACAAAATCCCCACGTAAAAACATTCCGGGAACTTTTTCCCTCCTCCTCCTGTCTAAGTGAATAAAAACAACTTACAAGGAGGAACGGATCATGAAAACCATCGCAATCGTCATTCTAACCATCGTGGTGTGCGCGACAGGCGCGTGGGCAGGGGGCGTCGGGGACGCCGCGGAGGTGCGGATCGTGACCGATGACGGCCGGACATTGCCGACCTATCCGGTGAAAATGCGCCACGGGGTGCACAAGGTTTACGCCGAAGCGATCAGGGGAGACCACTACCGCATCGAAGTGAAGAACCGTCTCAACCGGAGGGTCGGACTGGTCATCGCGGTGGATGGCCGCAACATCATCAGCGGCGCCAAATCCTGGCTGAAGAACAACGAGCGCATGTACATCCTTGAACCATACGGTTCGGGGAAATTCGCGGGTTGGCGCACGGCTCAGGATCGCATCAACCGCTTCTACTTTACCGATGTACCCGACTCTTATGCCGCGGCGTTCGGCGACGAGAGTGCCATGGGGGTGATCGCCGTGGCGCTCTATCC
>JAFGRP010000200.1 GCA_016935075.1 Deltaproteobacteria bacterium
GACCCGGCTTCGGTCGAGTTCTGCTTCAAGAACAACCTGACCTATGTGAGCTGTTCGCCGTTCCGCGTACCGATCGCGCGCCTCGCGGCGGCCCAGGCGGCGATCAAGGCGGGGAAGGGCAAGTAACAATGACTCGTCCCGGGGGTGCAAACGTCGGGAAGCGATTCATGCTTTCGGCGACAGATGAATAGAACAAAAGCGGCGGCGTTCTTTCGGACCCGCCGCTTTTATCTTAGAGTTTTTCACTGCGCGCTTGCCGCGTTTAACTGATTGCAGGCCGTTTCAAGTCGGAAGGGGATCTTTATGAAACGATTACTGAGCATCAATACCCTCCGCCGTCTCGCGGGTCCGCGTTCCTTCTCTCGTGGCGAGGACTATTTCAACCGCGGTTTGGTCCGGTCGTTGTCCGAGCGCGACGGCATGGTCACGGCCAAGGTCAAAGGAACGCATACCTATACCGTCAATCTCAGGGAGGATGACGGCGAACTGGACTATTCATGCACCTGTCCGATGGGCGACGACGGGAATTTCTGCAAGCACTGCGTGGCGACGGGGCTCTCCTGGCTTGAGAGGAAGGCCGATGGGAAGAAAGGAAAAAACGGCAGGAAAGACCGCGTCGAGGTTACGATGAAAGATGTGAAAGCCTACCTGGTGTCCCTCGATAAAAAGGCCCTGATTGAAATGGTCCTTGAGCAGACGGGAGAAAGCGACGCGCTGTGCGAAAAGCTGATGATGCGGGCAGCGCGGAACATCGCGGGAAGAAGCCGTCCGGCAGCCTTGAAGAAGATCATCCGGGAAGCGATCAGTCCCGGGGATTTTATCGGATATTACGAGATGAGGGCCTATGCCTCGCGGATTGACAACGTCATCGAACATCTCGAACGCCTTTCAAAAGAGAATCCCGCGGAGGCGATCGATCTTCTGGAATACGCCATCGAAGAAATGGAAAGCGCCCTCCATTCAGTGGACGACTCGAACGGCGAGATGGGAGGAATTCTTGAACACCTCCAGGTTCTTCACCTTGCCGCATGCCGCAAGGCCAAGCCTGATCCTGAAGAACTGGCCGCGCGCCTCTTCAATAAGGAACTGAACGGAGAGTGGGATGTCTTTCGCGGAGCCGCTGTAACCTATGCCCCGATTCTCGGTGAAACAGGGCTCGCGCGCTATCGCCGTCTCGCGGAGGAGGAATGGAAGAAGATCGAACCGCTCGGCCCGAACAGGGAAGAGAGGGTGGAACGTTCGCACCACCGTTTCAACATTACGTTTATCATGGAATCCCTGGCGAAGGTGTCGGGCGATCTCGAAGCGATGGTGGATGTCAAGAAGAAAGACCTTTCCTGCGCTTACCGCTATCTTCAGATCGCAGAGCTTTACAAGAAATCGGGCGACCGCGACCGGGCCCTTCAATGGGCGGAAGCGGGCATCAAGGCATTTCCTGCCCGGACCGACTCGCGCCTCAGAGACTTCCTCGCGGCTGAGTATCATCGCCGCAGACGGCACGACGATGCCATGAAACTCATTTGGGCGGAATTTTCGGATCACCCATGTCTGGCGAATTACCAAAAACTGAAGGCCCACGCGGAACGCATCGGCCAATGGCCGTTCTGGCGGGAGAAAGCGCTCGATTCCATCAGAAAAAATCTTAGCAAAACGAAACGGACCGAAAAAACTCACCTGTCGTGGCGTTGGGGAGAGCCGTGGGGCGGCAGCTCGATGCTTGTGGAAATATTCCTCTGGGAAAAGAACCCTGATGCGGCATGGCAGGAGGCGCTGGAGGGCGGCTGTTCCGAACATCTCTGGATGAAGCTTGCCGCGGAAAGGGAAAAAGAACATCCGGAGGACGCAATCCAGGTCTATCAGCGATGGCTCGATCCGATAGTGGACAGAAAGAACAACCTGTCCTACGAGGAAGCCGCCAAACTGATCGAGAAGATCCGTCTTCTGATGAATCGCCTGGATCAGGACGCGGCCTTTGCCGATTACCTGCAAACCGTCCGGGCGGCGCACAAGCCGAAGCGCAATTTCATGAAGCTTCTCGACCGGATCGGTTAAAGGAATTCCATCCCACGCAGGCCGCTGCGCCCCGTCTGTTTTATGAAAACCTCCTTGACATGCGGGGCCGCTTCTCCTATCCTCAAGCCGCCTGATTTTTTGCTCCAGTTCCGTTAAATCACCATGGTCGCGAGGGGTTCAATGCCGGAAAAGGAATGTTGGCAGATGGACACGGCAAAGCTGGCCCGGGAGATTCTGGATCTGACCCGGACGGCGAAAACCGAGGAAGACGTCAAGATGCGCACGGACCCGGCCTTGAGGAAGGCGTTCCGGCAAATCGGCGTGGACGTGGCCGTGGTCGAATATGAAAAGACCACGTCGCTGACCTCCAAACGGATGGACGCCGTTTACGGCTATGTGGTGATTGAATATAAGGGGCCGGGCAAGCTGGCATCCGCCGCCTCCGTTCGAAAGGCCAAGGAGCAACTCCAGACCTATCTCGAGGAAGAGGCGCACCGGCACGGCAGCGATATCGAATCTTCGATGGAAAAGGCCGTAGGCGTCGCCCTGGACGACCGCCATATCCTCTTTGTCCGTTACAGCAAAACCGCGCGCATTCTCTCGACCCCGGTGCCGATCGAATCCGAACAGGAAGACCTGTTTCCGGAGGCCAGGCCGCAACGTGGGTTCCAGTTTCAAGGCCCCTTTCCCATCAATGCGAGCAGTCTGGCCAACCTGTTGATCTATGTTCGGTCCGCGGCCCGGCGTCCGCTCACGGCCGCCGACCTGGCAACCGTGTTCAGTCCCGAACACGGTGTCGCCCGGATGCTGGTGTCGGAAATGTATTCCGCGGCGATGCGCGGCCAGCGCCGCAGCCAGTTCCCGCGCGTCGCCACGTTCTACGCGGAATGGGACCGGCTCTTCGGGGTCGTTTACGGCGAAAAACTGGATAAGGCCGAACAAGCGGCGGAGGAGACGGCCTCGCTCTACCACATGCCCACGGGCATCCGGCTGAAGTCGCTTCTCTTCGCTATCCACACCTTCTATGCGCTCCTGATGAAACTCATCGCCATCGAGCTGCTCGCGCTTCAACACGGCGCCAACGTAACCTCATTTGTTGACGGGCTTGCCGCTTTGGATGACGACGAGGTCAGGATTCGGCTTTCGGAGCTGGAAAGCGGATCGGGTTTCGTCGAAAGAGGCATCTCCAATTTTCTGGAGGCGGACTTCTTCTCCTGGTATCTGGATGCCTGGAGCGCCAAGCTGGCCTCGGCCATGCGCGGAGCGATCCGGGCCCTGGCCGACTTCGAGCCGGCGACCCCCGTGTTGGAGCCGGACTGGACACGGGATCTGCTCCAGAAGCTCTACGAGTTGCTGGTGCCCAAGATGCTGCGCCACGGTCTGGGCGAATACTACACGCCGGATTGGCTGGCGGGTTATCTTGTGGAAAAGACCGGTTTCGACGGGGCGCCGGGAAGCCGTTTTCTCGACCCGGCCTGCGGCTCGGGCACGTTTCTGGTTCAGGCGATCCACCGTGCCGCTCGCCATGCCGAGAAGAAGGATACCGTCCGCATTGCGGAGGTCGGTCATGCCATCCTCGACAACGTGATGGGATTCGATCTCAACCCGTTGGCGGTGCTGGCGGCGCGGACGAACTACCTGATCGCCTTCTCCCGATTTTTGCCCTACGTCCGTCCCGTATCCATTCCGGTCTATCTCTGCGATTCCGTGCTCCCGCCGGACCGGGAACCGGACGACGACCGCAACCACACCTTGTTCAGTCCCGACACCGTCGTGTTCCGGACCCGGGAACACGACTACGTATTCCCCATCTCCATGAAGAACAAGGGACACATTGACCTGTTCACCGGCCTGGTCATGGTCGCCCTGCGCGGCAAGATGGACGGGCGTCAGTTCAGGCGCGCGCTGGCCGGGAAGCTGCCGCTGCCGGAAGGCGACATCGAGAAGCTGGCCGCGATCTACGACAAGATCAAGCAACTGGACGACGAACATCGCGACGGAATCTGGGCGCACTACATCAAGAACGCCTTTGCCCCGGTCTATGTGGGGCGATTTGACTACGTCGTCGGCAATCCGCCGTGGATCCGATGGGGCTACCTCGCCGATGAGTACCGAAGTCTGACGCTGAAGCTCTGGCGCAACTACGGCCTCTTCTCGCTCAAGGGCCACGAAACGCGGCTCGGCGCCGGGGAAAA
>JAFGRP010000016.1 GCA_016935075.1 Deltaproteobacteria bacterium
CCGAACGAGCCCTCGCGGGTCTCCGCAACAATGCGTGAAACGCCGGTTTTTTCGGCGAATATGCGAAATGGCAGCAGAACCTTAAGGTTCATGCGCGCCGGCTGCTGCATGCTCGACCTCCGGTTTTGGCGTCGGCCCGGACTTCGTTTCGTCCCCGGCCTTGCGCGTGGAATCAGGTTCGGCTTTGGTTTCCGGTTTATCGGACGAGGATTTTTTTTTCGCTTCGTCAATCGTCCCGATCATATAAAGCGCGCTCTCCGGGTAGTCTTTGAATTCATCGCGAAGGATTCGTTCGCAGCCATCGAGGGAGTCTTTAAGGCTGACGAGTTTCCCCTTTATGTCGCTAAACTGCTCAGTGGCGAAAAACGGCTGCGTAAGAAATCGCTCAAGCCGCCGGGCGCGGGCGACTACGTTGCGGTCCTCCGGCGCAAGCTGCTCCATCCCGAGCATGGCGATGATGTCCTTGAGATCTTCGTACTGCGCCAGCGTACGCCTGATTTCCTGCGCCAGGAGATAATGCCGCTGCCCGACGATGCCGGGCGTGGCCATTTTGGAGCTGGACTGCAGCAGATCGATGGCCGGGTACAGCCCTTCACTGGCCCGCTTGCGCGAAAGTACGATGGAGGCTGAGAGATGTGAAAATGTGTGCACCGCGGCCGGGTCGGTCAAATCGTCCGCCGGCACATACACCGCCTGAATGGACGTAATGGCGCCGGCGTCGGTATTGGCGATGCGCTCCTCCAGCCGCGAAAGCTCCGTGCCCATCGTTGGCTGATAGCCCAGGCGCGACGGCATTTGCCCCATCAGGCCGGACACCTCCATGCCGGCCTGGATGAACCGGAAAATATTATCGATCAGCAGCAGTACGTCGCGATGCTCGTCGTCGCGGAAATACTCGGCCATGGTCAGCGCCGCATGGCCCACGCGAAACCGGCTGCCCGGCGGCTCGTTCATCTGTCCGAACACCATCACCATATTCGGCAGTACGCCTGCTTCCTTCATTTCCCGGTACAGCTCCTCGCCTTCCCGGCAGCGCTCACCTATGCCGCAAAAAATGCTCACGCCCTTCTGGCGCCCGATCATGTTGTGAATCATTTCGGTGAGCAATACCGTCTTGCCCACGCCCGCTCCGCCGAACAGGCCCGCTTTGCCGCCGCGCTCAAGCGGCACCAGCACATCGATGACCTTGATCCCCGTCTCAAATATTTCGGATTTGGTGGAACGCCGTCCCAGCGCCGGCGGGGACCGGTGGACAGTGCGCCGCTCCACATCCGTCGGGGCCGCCTGGCGATCGATGGCGTTGCCGAAAACATCGAACATTCGCGAAAGAATTCCCTTGCCGACCGGCGCCTTCAGCGGCCCGCCCGTGTCTTCCACCGTCATGCCGCGGGCAAGGCCCTGGGTGGGGGTCAGCGCGATGCCACGCACGCGACGGGCGTCGGGCTGCGCTAGAACCTCGATGATAATTTTCCCTTCCATCGCGTGCAGCACCGAGTAAATGGGCGGCAAATGTTCGTTGAACCGGATATCGACGACACTGCCGCGCACCGATACCACTACCCCAAGATTCGTTTTATGTAGTGTATCTTTCATTTTTGCGCTCCGGCCTTTTGTACATCGCCGTTTCCGAATGCCCCTGGGGGCAGGCGTTCCGGCATGTCAAGGCGCGCCACGCCGATCCGGTTGTCAGCCATACCGTAATAGACATCAAAGCGGTCAGGCAAGCCGATATCGTCGCGCCGGTCGATGGCGGTGGGGAATACGACATTGGGGACTATCCCGCGGCGTTCCTGCGGCAGCTCCGGCGTCAGCACCGGCTCCGCTGACCGATAGCGGATCACGCGCGGATGCTCCGTCGAGAGCACCATCACCCCGGCCGAGTAGCATAGCTGCTGTCCGTCGCTGCCCTGCTCCTCCATTTTGCTCACGCCGTGGTAAAGGATCAGCCAGCCGTGCCGGGTCAGGATGGGCGGAGTCCCGCCGCCGATTTTGAGCCGCTCCCAGGCCGACACCGGAGTCGCCAGCCGGTGATGCGAGTTAAACAGGCCGAGGTACTGCGGTTTGAGGCCCTCCAGCGCCATCGGGCAGTAGGAAATCCAAATGCTTTCATGATCGAGATCCACCTCGCGAGACTCGGCCTGACAGGCGGTTTCCTCGGGACGAGTACCGGGGAAAAGCGGTCGATGGAGAATGGCCAGCTGCATTTTCCCTGCGTGATTGGGAATGGCGACGGGGAAGATGCTGGCGTCCTTATTGTCTACATGGACGAAATCAATACACTTATACGGATCAAAGGTCGCAAGCCCCAGACGCTTCCAGTGAAATAAATCCTCCGATACGGCAAGAGCGATCCGCGGGCCCAGGGGCGAAAGCGCGGTGTACGTCATCATATAGCGCTTGAACCGTTCCACGAACGTGATGCGGGGATCCTCACAGCCGCCCCCGCCGTCGGGCCGCCGCTCATAATCGGCTTCCGGCTCCAGGGCGATACCGAGCCGCTCAACTCCAAACGGATCACCGGCTTCATTAAATCTGATCCGGGCAATGCCGATGCGCGAATAATTGCCCTGCGCGACGAGCCGTGGAAACAGGTAAAGCATCCCATCAGGGCCGCGAACGGCAGCCGGATTCAGGACGCCTTCGGCCTCCAGCGGATTGCCCGGTTCCGGCTCCATGATCTGTGCCAGGCGCAGCAATTGAAAGCCGCTCATCAATTCTCCTTCTGATTAGTTTTTGTGTGCTGATCGCCATTCAAACAAGCGATGATCGTTTCAATCACCCGTTTCGCCTCCTCGGTATCCCTAACCTGAATCGACTCCGCGCCCGCTTCTTTGGCCGGATAGTCGTTGCCCCCGGGGAACAGGGCGTCCCCGACAAAGATCATCTCCCGAATTGAAATCCCCAGAATGTCGCGGAGCTTTCTAATTCCGTAGCCTTTGTCGATGCCGGGTTTGGTAACATCAACGGATGTCGTGCCGCCCAGGCGCACGGAAAACCCGGGGATGCGTTCATCAAGGAGCGCTTTTATCTTTTTCCTCTTGGCAAAATCAGGGTCCCATTTTTTCTTTTCGACAAGGGGCGCCTGCTGACCCAGGGCGGAAAACGTGATCTGGCTTCCCCGGTCTTCGATCTGCTCACCCCAGGTCCTTTCGGTCTTGAAGCCCGAAGATTCGACCACCTGCTTCAGTGAACGGATAATTTTTTCTTTTTCCGCATCGGTGAAGTCTTCCGAATAGAGGTTTGTCCAATCCCCGTCGTATGTGAAAAACTTTGTTCCGCAGGTCGGCAGGAGAGACAGATGCTTCAGGTGTTCGTCTCGGGGAAAATTGGAAAGCAGTTGTTGTTGAAACTGCGGCCAGTCGCCGCCGGAAATCACCGCCACCTTCACCACACTAAGCAGAGCGCCGAGCAGCGCGGCCATCTCGCCGTCAAGAGATGCTTTGCTTTTGGCAAGCGTCCCATCCAGATCGAAAACAATAAGCCTTTTCATCGTGGGACCTCGCATAGTTCGCGCGATGCAGCATTCCACAAAGCGATAACGGGCACGTCTGGGTGCTGGGGGTTGAAGGTTAAAATGCCAACCGACGCCGTTCCGAGCGGGAAATGCCGCGCTTCGGCCAGCGGCAATGCAATCCATCGTGCGGCCAGAACACCTCCAAACTGTCCGTGCGAAAAAAGCGCGACCGTTCCATCCAGCATGCGAAGACGTGCGATGAGCCGATCGGCCCGCACGGAAATTTGTGCGGGCATTTCACCGTTCGGACAACCGTCCTGAAAAACATTCCAGCCCGGACGATCCTTGCGGATATCCACGGATCGTTTTCCTTCGTAATCTCCATAGTCCCATTCCGCCAGGTCATGGGCGTTGGGTGCCAATGTCACATTGACGTCGAAACGCGGTGAACGCACACTCGATCTCC
>JAFGRP010000201.1 GCA_016935075.1 Deltaproteobacteria bacterium
ATGTCGAGGATCGGGCATGCCGCATGCTTGAATCTCAGTGCGACCTCGGTCGGCGTCGCGGCGATAATGCTTTCGTGTTTTTGCAGGGCGGCAGGCAGACCGCGCCAGAATTCGAAAATCCCGAGATCGCTCCAGATATGCTCGCCGATGTGTTCGAAATCGTATCCCATCATGACCGCTTCGCCGTCGATTTGGGCGATGTAATGCGCATAGGTCTCCGGCGTGATCGGGGCGTGTGGAAAGCGGAAGGCGATATCGTCGCTCAACTCCCTGTTCCGCGGGATGACGATGAGTTTTGTGTCCATCGCCCGGAAGACGGCGTTGGGAGAGACGGCTTGGTTTTCGCCGATGAACATGTCGTCCCGTTTTTCGCAGAGGATGGACAGATAGCCCATGTCGGCGACCGCAGCCGCGATCGGGTTGTTGTACATCAGTTCGGTATTCCGGAAGGAGGTTGGAGTGATGCCGAAGAGCCTCTTGATGATTTCCTGATGACGGGAGACCTGTTCTCGGAACTCAAGTTTCAGGGGATCCTCGAAGAGGCTGGTCAGGGAGTGGTAGTAGGTCTCGTCGAGATATTCGACCTGGTCGTTCTTCTCCCCGGCGTCCAGGAGCTCCCGGAGCGCTCCGATGACCTCTGGATGATAGAGTTCGGCCTGTTCCAGAAAGGTCCCGGACATGGACAAGGTAATTTTGAATGAAGGATAGGCTGCGATCAGCTCGGTGAACATCCGTGTCGCCGGCAGGTAGCACTTTTCCGCGACCTTGAGAAAGATGTCCCGGTTCTTCTCATCCCAGAGGAATTTGTCCCGGTCCGGATGGAGCCGGAACGGCTGGTGAAGCTGAAAATAAAACGTGACAAGCGGCATAACCAAACCTCAGCAGCCGATCGGATGCTTCCTGGTTAATATATAGCTGAATACGTTTACAAAATCAACAACCACCTTTGACATCCGGAATAGGTGAATGTATGATCCCCCCTCGCGACCACGAGATCTGAAACCGTCGAGAACAGGAGAGAAAATTTGTCCAGGTCCGACAGCCTGAAGAAAAGGATGGATGCACGGCGCGCCTTTCTGCCGCGGCTCGCATATCCCCCTGCCCTTCCGATTATGGAGAAGCGGGAGGAGATCGTGGCCGCCATCCGGAAATACCCTGTGGTCGTCGTTACCGGTGAGACCGGATCCGGAAAGACCACACAGATTCCGAAGATGTGCATTGAGGCGGGTCGGGGACTCGCCGGTTTGATCGGCTGCACGCAGCCGCGACGGATCGCGGCGACCACGGTTGCCCGGAGAATCGCCAAGGAGATGGGAGAGGAGATCGGCCGTTCGATCGGCTACCAGATCCGTTTCGACGACCGGACCCCGCGCAACGCCTTTCTTAAAATCATGACCGATGGAATCCTCCTGATGGAGGCCCAGACCGATCCGCTGCTTCGGGTCTACGATACAATCATCGTCGATGAGGCGCACGAGAGGAGCCTCAACATCGACTTCATCCTGGGGATCCTGAAAAACATCATCCGAAGGCGGCGCGACCTCCGCGTTGTGATCACGTCGGCGACGATCGACACAAAAAAATTTTCGCAGGCCTTCGATGACGCCCCGATCATCGAGGTGTCGGGACGACTCTTTCCGGTCGAGGTCCGTTATGATCCGCTCGACCGCGGTCTCGAAGAGAAGGGCGAGACCACCCACATCGATGCGGCGGTCCGGGCCGTCAGGGAGTTGGCTGAACGGCGCAGGCCCGGCGATATCCTGATCTTCATGCCGACGGAACGGGACATCCGGGAGACCCGCGAGCTTCTCAACGGTAGCCTCCGGGAGGAGGCCGTTATCCTGCCGCTCTTTTCCCGTCTCACCCGGTCCGAGCAGGAGCGCGTCTTCCAGCCGATGCGCCCCCGGAAGATAGTGATCGCAACCAACGTTGCGGAGACTTCGCTGACGATTCCGGGTATCCGTTACGTGATCGACACCGGCCTTGCACGCATCTCCCAATACAACCCCCGCTCACGGACGGCAGGCCTGCCCGTACGGGCGATCTCCCGGAGCAGCGCCGACCAGCGGAAAGGGCGCTGCGGCCGGGTGGAAAACGGGATCTGCATCCGCCTTTATTCGGAGGAGGACTATCTCGGCCGGCCCTTCTACACGTCGCCGGAGATCCTTCGCGCAAACCTGGCCGGGGTGATCCTGAGAATGCTCTCGCTGGGTCTCGGCAATATCGATGCCTTTCCCTTCATCGACTCGCCCGCCCCGAAGAGCGTTCGGGACGGGATCGACATTCTGCTGGAGTTGGGGGCAATTGAACGGGAGGCGGAGGAAGCGCGGCGAAAGACCGATCCCTGGCGACTGACGGAAAGAGGGCGGATCATGGCCCGGCTCCCCATCGACCCGCGGATCGCCCGGATGATCCTCGAGGCCAAAAAAGAGGGATGCCTGCCGGAAATCCTCATCATCGCGGCGGCGCTCAGCATCCAGGACCCGCGGGAGAGGCCGGCAGAAAAGGAGGCGCAGGCGGACCAGATGCACGCGCTCTTCAAGGATCCCGCCTCGGATTTCGTCTCGCTGCTGAAGATCTGGGAGCGCTGCCATGATTCCGGGGATTCGCCGAAGTCTCAGAACCGGATTCGACGCTTCTGCAGGGACCATTTCCTGTCGTACCGGCGGATCCGGGAATGGCGGGACGTCCATGATCAACTCTTGGCGATCCTGTCTGAACAGAAATTTCTTCCCTCCAAATCTTCAGCCCACGCAAAAAATCACACTGTCACTCCCTCGAAGGATAATAGGCAAAAAGAGGGGGTCGAGCTCTATGCGGCCATCCACCGCTCCATCCTGAGCGGCTATCTCGGGCACATCGCGGTCAAGAAGGAGAAGAACCTTTACACGGCGACCCAGGGACGGCAGGCGATGATCTTTCCGGGTTCCGGTCTGTTCAACCGGGCGGGGAACTGGATCGTTGCGGCGGAGATGGTCGAAACGTCGCGCCTCTTTGCCCGGACAGTGGCGAACATCGAAAGCGCCTGGCTGGAGGAACTGGGGGGGGATCTCTGCCGGCACACATATTCCGCCCCGCACTGGGAAAAGAACCGGGGCGAGGTGGTCGCCTCCGAGCAGGTGACCCTTTTCGGTCTGACCATCGTCCCCGGAAGGCCGGTCTCTTACAGCCGGATCGATCCCGCGGAGGCATCCCGGATCTTCATCCGGAGCGCCCTTGTCGCCGGTGAGGTCCAGCGTCCCCTCCCCTTCCTCGTCCATAATCAAGAGCTGGTCGAAAAAATCGTCGGCATGGAGGAGAAGTTGCGGCGGCACGATCTACTGGTTGGTGCGGAGGAGATGGCCCAGTTCTATGAAAAGCGCCTCCCCGGGATCTGCGATATCCGGACGCTCCAGCGGATGATCCGCGACCGCGGCGGCGACGCCTTTCTCCGGATGCGGGAAGAGGATCTGCTGGCCAGGGAACCCGAGACTGCAGAGATCGCCCTCTTCCCCGAAACTGTAACGACCGGCGGTTGGCGTCTGGACTGCGTTTATCACTACGAACCGGGGAAACCGGAAGACGGCGTCACGCTGAAGATCCCTGTTCAAGCAGGGCCTGTTGTTTCCGCCGCCGTACTGGACTGGGCCGTTCCCGGCCTGCTCAGGGAGAAGATCACCGCACTGCTTAAGGGACTTCCGAAGGAGTACCGCAAAAAACTCATGCCGCTTGCGGGGACCTGTGAGATCATTTTACGGGATATGCCGCGAGAAGGGTTGCTGCTCACCGCACTCGGCCGTTTCCTCTACAACCGGTTCGGGGTAAACATACCGTCCGATCGCTGGCCGCTGCATGAGCTGGAAGAGCACCTGAGGCTGCGTTTTTCCATCGTGGACGGAAAGGACCGTGAACTCGCCGCAGGGCGGGATGTCGCGATCCTGGAGAAAGTATTCGTCGATCAAGAGGAATCCCGGGTTTTTGCCGAGACCCGAAACGAATGGGAGAAAAGCGGTCTGACGGCGTGGGATTTCGGCGATCTGCCGGAACAGATTTCGCTTCGCAATGGAGGCATACACGCTCCGCCCGCCTTTCCCGCGCTGGCCGCCGATGAAGCCGGAATCGGAATCCGGCTGTTCCGCTCCGCAACCGAGGCGTTGCTCTCCCACCGCAAGGGGGTGCGGGCCCTGCTGGCAATGCGTCTTCGCGAAGAGGTCAAACACCTGCGCAAGACGGTGGCTCCCACCGGCGATCTGAAGATATGGGCGGCGGCCTTCGGAGGGGTGAAGCCGCTGGAAAACGCACTGGTGGAAAAGGTCATGACGGACCTCTTTGAGGCGGATGTACGCACCGAGGCGGATTTCGCACGGCATGCCGAACGGATCCGGCCCGAAATCCTTCCCCGAGGACTGGCGGCCGTCCGGCTGGTTGGCCCGCCGCTCAAGGCACTCTATGAAACCGCGGAGCGGCTCCGGACCCTGGAGGGTTCCAACCGGGAAAACAGGCCGCTTCTGGCCTTTCTGGCGGAATTGCGGGATGAGTCGACACGGCTTCTGCCGCCTGATTTTCTCATCCGCTACGACGAAGAGCGGTTAAATCACATCGGCCGTTATCTGCGCGCGCTGGCTATCCGCGCGGAACGAGGAACCGTTCATTTGCAGAAAGCCATTGAGCGTGGGCAAAAGATCAACGCATTGGAAGATTGGCGGGAAAAGGCCCTTAGGGAACTTCCCTCCCACGCCTCTGGGGAAAAACGTCGGGCCCTCGTCGATTTCGTCTGGATGATCGAGGAATACAAGGTATCGCTGTTCGCCCAGGAACTCAAGACCGCCCTTCCCATTTCCCGCAAGCGGATCGATGCCCGGATGGCCGAGATCCAGAGAATGCTGTAAAAAGCATTTTGTGACTTACATCTACAACTGTTTAGCCGCAGCCATTGATTATAATTGAAGATTACGGATTAAAAGAGTAAATTTATTCAATGAGCAAGTTAGATACCAACAACCTCTAAAATTTAATTAGATTATCTGTAAACGTCTTTTTACAAATTCGCTAGGTTTTAGAACTTCTACGCCCTCGAAACCGGAAACTTTTATTAAATGCTTATCACCGCTTACGATGATCCTGCTTCCACTTGCTATAGCGCAGGCAAGGAATTTATCATCATCAGGATCGCTACACACAGGTTCGGAAAAATCTTTGGCATCGTACAACTCTGCCTCAATAGTTACCAGATCAAGAATCGGTTGCAAGTCAATTGAAGGAAATTTATCAGCAAATATTTCACCCACTCGCCAGTATTCACTAAGTATCTCTTGTGAAATTATCAATTGAATTTTACCATCACGCCATGCGTTGAGAATTTGATATGGCGGCCCGCCAAAAAAAACACCAGAGATAAAAACATTTGTATCGAGAACCACCTTCACTTGCGGCCTCGTGCTTTCGCAATTACCCCATAAACATCAGAGCGCTTTAACCCTTCGTCCTTTGCTTGCTTGCGTGCTCTGGCAATCAGTTTATCAAATTCATCCATAGATGGTTGGGAGATGGATTTGAATATCACCACGTCCTTCTCTCCCACAACAACAAATTGTGACCCGACGCTTAAATTCAATCGTTTGCGTATATCCTCAGGGATTACAACTTGCCCCCTAGAGGACATTTTAGTGGTTGCTAAATTAGCCATTTTACACCTCCTATAAATTATCTTACTAGTAAGATTATATTGTAAGAAATTTAATTTTGCAAGCCTAAATTGATCAGCCTAAATTGATCAAACATATTTAATATCAAGAGATTTCCACATTGCATATCCGGGGAGTATATGTGATTTGGTAAAAACATTAATTCTTCATGGGCTGTAGCTGCACTGCTGCTAATTTTAATAAAATACGCTGAATGGAGATTTGAAAATGCAGATTACTGAAAAACTTATTCAATCATTTCTTCTATGCCCATATAAAGCGCATTTATTACTGAAGGGGGTAGTTGGGCAACAGTCAGATTATGAAATTCTGCAGAATGATCTTTGCAGTGCCTATTTATCAGTTGTGTTGCGAACGGATCATGACCAGCCTTCTATCGCTAAATATCGAGGTTCAAGTAAAGGCAGAAAGTTAATAACAGGCATACAAGTGGCATATGGTGACTTGTCCTCATCTTGTGAAATTATTGCAGAGAATGATGGAAATTCGTCGCTTGGGGGGTTTTATTACTCACCAGTTGTTGTTACGCATAAGAATAAGATTACAAAGGAGGATAAGGCATTATTGGCTTTTCGTGGTTTGATACTTGAGAGAATGCAGAACAGATCTCCTGAATCTGGATTAATTATTTATGGGAACCCCTGCAAAATCACCAAAGTTAAGATTGCGAAGCATGTAGTTGAAGTAATGCGCACAATTGAGAAAGTGAAGGCCTCTATCAAAGCACCCCCACACCTTTTTATCAATCGACATTGTCAAATTTGCGAATTTTATGAGAGTTGCAGAGAAGAGGCTATAAAGGAAGAAAACCTTAGTCTACTGGGGCAAGTTGGAGCAAAAGAAGCCCAGAAGAAAAAAAAGAAAGGCATCTTTACCTTGACTGTTAGCGCCGGTGAGAATGTCCCCCCTTTGAGCGGTGCGAGATGCCACCCGGAGGCGGGGGGAGTTGTCGATGAGACGCAGATATC
>JAFGRP010000202.1 GCA_016935075.1 Deltaproteobacteria bacterium
CGGGCCAAACGGACTCCACCGAGGCCACCTTTCCGGTCACGGTGGGGCCGGACCTGACTCATAACGGCGGTGCGGACGCCTACGTGGCCAAGGTCGACGCGTCCGGCACGGCCCTGGCCTACTGCGGCTATATCGGCGGATCAGGCGCTGATTTCGGCTACGGAATCGCCGTGGATGGTGCGGGCGGCGCCTATGTCACGGGACAAACGGACTCCACCGAGGCCACCTTTCCGGTCGCGGCAGGGCCGGACCTGACCTATAACGGCAATACAGACGTCTTCGTGGCCAGGATTATACCATACGCAGTTAACTTTTCAGACCCCGACGGCGACACCGTGCCCAACTCGGAAGAACAGGGCCCGGACGGGAACAATCCCAACTATGATGGCAACGGGGACGGCACACCGGACTGTCAACAGAACAATGTCGCCTCATTCCACGCCTACGATCAGGCAGGAGGCCGGCATTACATCACGCTGGCAATCCCTTCAGACCAGCGGATCGAATATGTTTACGTCCCGAGAGCCTTCGCCGACCCGCCCCCGGAAGGGGTGAGCTTCCCGTATGGGTTATTCTCCTTCACGCTCGGGGGGCTTCCCGTAGGCGGGGCCACCACGATGACCATCTACCTGGACGGGCCGCCGCCGCAGACCTACTACAAATACGGCAGGACCCCGGACAACCAGACGGACCACTGGTACGAGTTTGCCTATGACGGGAAGACCGGAAGCGAGGTGGTGGGAAACACCGTGGTGCTGCACTTCATGGACGGCAGGCGGGGGGACCATGACCTGGAGGAGAATGGAAGGATAGTGGATCCGGGCGGACCCGCTCAGATCGCACCCCATGCGGGGCTCTATTTTCCTTATCTGGTTTCAACAAGTGATGAGCAGACCGAGATTGGGATCATCAACACCAAGAGTTATGCCTCCACATCCGCAATCTCCTATTACGGGGGAAACGGGGATTTCATTAAAACCGACACGATCACGCTGGGGCCGCACGGGAAGGTCACAATTTCATCCGACGGCATCCCCCAAAACAGTGCAAGCGCGATCATTTCCGGGGACGGGGACCCCGTAGGCTATACCCGGTATGTCAATGCCTCGGGGAAGCGGTGCGCGTGGTCCGCCGGCACCTCTCTGCAAAAATCCCTTTTCGTACCCCATACGGCCGTCGATGCGAACTGGACCACGGCACTCGGCCTGTTTAATCCCAATGACGAGGCTGTGGAGGTGACCCTGGAGTATGAATCGGGCGGATCAACGACCTTTACCTTGAACGCCAAATCCCGGAGATTCCTCCGGTTGACTGAGGCGGAGGCGGTGGTCTCGATCACCTCCACGGGGTATTTCTCGGGGATGGAGATGTTCGACAGCCTGGCTTCCGGGGGGGATATATCCGCCATATTGCTCAGTGAGCGTTCTTTGAATGCACTTTATGTGCCTTCCAGCCTCCATGGCTCAGGGGAGTTCACCGGCATCGGCCTCAAGAGCCACTACAACGGCACCGTCCATGTCACCGGCCACAGTGCAATAGGCGAAACGGAGGAGATCTCCTTCGGCACCCAGCCATTGGACACTCAGGCCTCCCAGAGCCGGGTGGTGTTCAATCTGTCCGGGATGCTGGGAGATGAAAACCTTTGGGCGAAGATATCCGGGGAGGCCGATTTCAGCACCCCCTTCGGGACCCCGCTGCTCCATTTCCAGGGTCTTGCCGTATACGGGAAGGAGAATACGGTGAAACTGGGCGCGGTCCATCTCAATGCGCTGAGATTCAGGGAGGGGTTTATCGGCATCCTCGCCAACGATCCGGAGACAACCCTGGTACTGCTGAATCCCAATACGGAGCAGTCCACCGTTGCACTGCTGAATCCCAACACGGAGGAGACCACGATCACGGTGACGGGCTTTAACGCCGCTGGAGAGATCCTGGCCAACCATACCGTCCGGATTGCCGCGGAATCGAACTGGACCGGAACAGCAAGCGATCTGATCAACGGCGTTTCCGTTGCCGATATGACCCATATCAGAATGGTGTCCGATATCGATCTATACGGGTTTGAGACGATCTCCAGCTATGGCCGCATGGAGATGCTGCCCGTAATGGGAATAGAGTAGCCTGGGGTGGGATGGAGAGGACGGAAAAAGATCAAGCCGGGATCTCATAAGGAATACGAGCATTACTTCCCACTCAATACTAACGACCACCCATTTCCGAGCAGTAGTGGAGACAGTAACCGGCAAATTTCGTCTTTTTTCCGGACGCTTCCTCTCATTACGGCTTGAAAGCTTTGGCGCAAACGTTTTTTCACCAATATGGCCTTTCATAGAGATTTGCCGCGAAATCCTCACAGTGGACGGGAATCTAACATCAGGACCCTTCCCTTCCGTTCGAAATGGACCTTGAGCATTTCCGTCTCGGCTCTTGCCTGTTCGGTCAGTGCTCCCTCTCCAAGCCTTTTCCCCAGTACCCATTTGCGATAACTGTCGACTTCCTTCAAGAAGCAAAGATTCCGCCGAGGATATATCCCAGCGCCAGGAGCGCCTGCGTCAGCTGCACCAGCAGGACGTTTTTTCCCATGACCGGCAGAAAGATTTCCGTCTTGTCATAACGGAACGACCCCCGGATCACCTGCAGCCCGATGGGCAGCGTCAGCAAGGCCAGAAGCGCAAACGGCGGCATCAATCCCAGCATCACCGCCCCGGCGATCCAGAAATAGACCAGCAGCACGAACAGCGAAAATACGACGGCCGCCCTTTTTTTGCCGATGACGATCGGCAGCGTCCGCCGGTTGACCGTGATATCCGCCTCGACATCCGGAAACTCGTTGAGCAGCAGCAGATTGTGCACCAGGAAATAGGACGGCATCGAGGCGACAAATGCGGTCAGCGTATATTCGCCGGTGTGGACAAAATAGGCGCCCATGACCGGGAGGATGCCCAGGCCGAGGCCCGGCGACCATTCTGGATAGCCCATTTTGAGAATGAAGGGGGTATACAACACAATCAGGAGCGTGGCAAGCGCCAGCAGCGGCAAGAGCATCCACCCCTTTTCCAGCGTGAAGAAGACGCCGATCGGAATGATGAGGACGAAACAGGCGATGCCGAGCCACAGGACCTGTTGCAGCGTCAGCAGGCCGCCGGGGACGGCGCCGCTCCCCCCGCTGAACGGGGTCCGGCGGGTTTTGAAATCCAGGCCGCTCCGGGAGTCAAAATAATCGTTGAAGACGTTGACCGCCGCATGGGCGACCATCAATCCGAATGTCGCCAGGAGAGCATACCCCATGTGGAAGGGCGATCCGAACCGTCTCGATTCGTACCAGGCGACACAGGCCCCGAGAATCCCCAGGATCAAAGCCAGGATCAGAAAGGGAACGCGGATGACGGTGACGATACCCTTGAGTTTCATCAAGCCTCTTGTCCTCCTTCCACGCGGTCTGCCGGTCCGGGTCTTTCCGTATGATCACGCACGGACATCCCATTCCCCTGCTGAAGTTGTGTCACATCATCCATCTCTTCTCAAAAGTATCAAAGGCCGCCTCACGAGAAAAAGCGGCCTTCATGCGCGTTGCGCATTGGGCTCATTTCCCTACGCAGGCATTACCCTGATCAGGTCGGCAAAGGGTCTCCGGATATCCGGCATCTCAGTCCCCTTAAGGACACCCCTAATAAGCGATTGGATTGTCGGACACGGGCTTTCTTTTGTCAAGGGAATTTGGAGCCCGTTGGCGGTCACGAATAAATAGGTTGAAGGGACGGCCGGTCATTGTTATAATCTTGCCCTGTCATTGTGACAGATTCCCTGACGCCCGGCCTGCCGGTGGTTCAAAAAACGTGTCACGCGTGGTCTGCAAGTTTTTCGAGCAAGCCTATCAAGGAGGCGTCCGTCTTAAGCATGCATGAGGAATCTACGCCATGATCAGTTCTCTTGATTTGGGTTTGGTCGGCAACGGCCGTATCGGGGCGTTGATCGATGACAACGCTGAGATTGTTTGGAGCTGCCTGCCCCGTTTTGACGGCGATCCCGTTTTCTGTTCCCTGCTGAAGGAACATCATCCCGGTGAGGGCTTTGGTTATTGCACTGTTGAACTTATAGATCGGATTGCATCCGAACAGTCCTACCTCACGAACTCGGCGGTCCTCGTCACGCGGATGACCGATGCCCAGGGCGCCGTTGTGGAGGTAACGGACTTTTCTCCCCGCTTTTACCAATATGGACGCATGTTCATTCCCATGATGCTGGTCCGGCAGATCAGACAGGTGGAAGGCGCACCCCGCATCCGCCTGCGCATCAGACCGGCATACGACTATGGCCGCCACCGCTGCCCGGTGACCTATGGCAGCCATCACATCCGCTACGTGGCGCCGGATTGGGTTCTGCGGCTGACCACCGACATGTCGCTTACGGCGATTCTCGAGGAAACGCCGTTTTTTCTGGAAGACCGGGTCACGCTCATCTTTGGATCCGATGAGACCATTCCCGATACCATCGATGAAATGGCCCGCCGTTTTCGCGATGAGACACTGGTCTTTTGGCGTGACTGGGTGAGGGATATCGGCATTCCCTTTGAATGGCAGGACGTGGTTATCCGCTCCGCCATTACACTGAAGCTCAACACCTTCGAGGATACCGGCGCCATTGTCGCCGCCATGACCACCTCCATACCCGAGGCGCCGGGGTCGGTGCGCAATTGGGATTATCGTTACTGCTGGCTCCGGGACGCCTACTTTGTGGTCAATGTCTTGAATCGCCTCAGCACGACCCAGACGATGGAGAAGTATCTGAGCTTCCTCGTCAACGTGGTGGCCGGCGCTCCCAACGGCCGCATCCAGCCGGTGTTCGGCATCGATGGCAGGGCCCGCCTGGACGAACGAGAGATCGATTCGGCTCCTGGATACCGGGGCATGGGGCCGGTGCGGATCGGCAATCAGGCCTACGCACAGATTCAGCATGACGTGTACGGTTCGGCAATCCTGGCCATCGCCCACGTCTTCTTCGACCGTCGTCTGGTGCGCCGGGGAAACGAGACACTCTTCCGGAGACTGGAATCCTTGGGAGAAACGGCCATTGCCGTCCACGATCAGCCGGATGCCGGCCTGTGGGAGTTCAGGGGAAGACTGCGCGTCCATACTTTCTCAGCCGTAATGTGCTGGGCGGCCTGCGATCGTTTGGCAAAAATTGCAGCGGAATTGGGTCTTCCGGAACGCTTCGTCTACTGGCGCGACCAGGCGGATCGCATCCACAACGTCATTTGCAAACGGGCATGGAACGAGAAAAAACAGACCTTCGCCGCTGCCTTTGAGGAAGACGCTCTGGATGCAAGCGTATTGCTGTTGCATGATGTCGGTTTCCTGGCAGCCGGCGACCCCCGATTTTCCAAGACGGTGGCGGCAGTCGAACGGGAACTCAAACATGGCAACTACGTGTACCGCTATATCGAGGCCGACGACTTCGGCGTGCCGGAGAACGCCTTCGTGGTTTGCACCTTCTGGTACATTTACGCCCTGGCGGCGCTCGGTCGCATGGAGGAAGCCCGTGGTCTGTTCGAAAATCTGATTGCCAGACGCAACCGCCACGGCCTTCTTGCCGAACATATCAACCCCCGAACGGGCGAGCAATGGGGAAACTTTGTTCAGACCTACAGCATGGTGGGACTGATCAACTCGGCCATCAGGCTCAGCAGACGATGGGACAGCGCGTTCTGACGGACAGGAAGGGAAGAAATCATGAAAACCCGGGTAAAAAGAAAGGTCATGTTTCGTTCCCTGCGGCTCTCGCTGCGGTTCATTGTCCCGCTCGTCATCGCCCTGGCCGTTCTGGCCTATTCCGTCGTGCCGCTGGTGGATCGGCTTTACCTTCGCTGGTCCGTCCGCGATATGGACATCCGTTCAAAACTGATCGCCAGCACCCTTCAGGAACCCCTCACCGATCTTCTGCAGCAGGGCAACAAATACAAAATCAACGCCCTCTTCTCACGAGCGCTTCGGGATGAGCGGCTCTTCGCTCTGGGATACTGCGACGAGGGGGGGAACATGCTCTATCGCACACCGACATTTCCGAAAGATCTCACCTGCGCTTCGCCCGGTCTATCCGCGGATCAATCAGGCTCTTTGCTGAAATTGCCCCGGTTGCTGGTCCATGTCACGGCCAATCCCATGACCTATGAGGGCTCGCCGGCCGGGACCCTGATCCTCGTCCATGATATGAGTTTTTTCGAACGGCGAAGCACCGATACGAGAAAATATATCATCCTGCTGTTTGTTGTGCTCGGCGTGGTGACCTCCCTGATTACGGTCCTGGTGGCCCATCTGAGCTGGCGCGGCTGGATAGACGGCGTCAGGGCAATGCTGCGTGGCGAAGGGATTTTACGGCCCTTCTCGCATTCCACGAACACCGAATTGGAACCGCTTGTGGGCGATCTGCGCAACTTACTGCGAACGTTTGATGAAGAACGGCGCCTTGCCGACGATGCCACCATCTCCTGGACGCCCGATACCCTGCGGGGTCTTCTGCGCAAGCAGCTGTCCGGCGACCAGATGCTGGTCGTCTCCAATCGGGAGCCCTACATCCACATGAAGGGGAAACTGGGCATTGAAGTGAAACGGCCGGCCAGCGGAATGGTCACCGCAGTCGAGCCGGTGATGCGCGCCTGCTCAGGGACATGGATTGCCCATGGCGGCGGTACAGCCGATCGGGAGGTCGTTGACCGGCATGACCGGGTGTCGATTCCCCCCGGTCATGCCTATTACACGCTGCGCCGCATCTGGCTCACCAAGGAGGAAGAGGCCGGCTATTACTACGGTTTTGCCAATGAAGGTCTGTGGCCTCTGTGCCACATCGCCCATGTGCGCCCCATTTTCCGTACAAACGATTGGGAACGATATGTGGCGGTAAACCAACGCTTTGCCGATGCCGTGGTCGAAGAGGCCAATAGCGATGACCCGGTAATCCTTGTACAGGATTATCATTTTGCCCTCCTGCCGGCCATGATCCGTGGACTCCTGCCGCGGGCGACGCTGATCACCTTCTGGCATATCCCCTGGCCCAACCCCGAATCCTTCGGCATCTGTCCCTGGCGCGAGGAGCTGCTCCAGGGGATGCTCGGCAGCACCATCCTCGGCTTCCATACACGTTTTCACTGCAAAAACTTTCTGGAAACCGTCGATCGCTATCTCGAAACCCGTATCGAGCATGAATCTTCGACCATCTCCCACGGCAGCATGCTGACCCTGGTGGAAAGCTACCCCATCTCCATCCAATGGCCGCCTCCCTTGCAGGAGACGCAACCGCCGGTGGAGGAGTGCCGCGCCTGGGTGAAGCAAGCCCTGCAACTGGACCCGGATCATCTGATCGGACTCGGTGTGGACCGTCTGGATTACACGAAGGGCATTTTCGAGCGTCTGCAGGCCATCGAGCATATGCTGGATCTGCATCCCGAAATGATCGGCCGCTTCACATTCATCCAGATCGCCGCCCCTTCCCGTTCGGTCCTCGAAGACTACCAGGCCCTGGATACCCGGGTACGATCCTTGGCCATGCGGATCAATGAGCGGTTTTCCCGCGGTTCCCGTCAACCCGTCTGCCTCAAGGTCGAACACCACGAACCGGAAGCGATCAACCGCTACTACCGCGCCGCCGATGTCTGCATGGTGACGAGCCTGCATGACGGCATGAATCTCGTCGCCAAGGAATACGTGGCCTCCCGTGACGATGAACGCGGCGTTCTGGTGCTCAGCCAGTTTACCGGCGCGGCTCATGAACTGCACGAGGCCTTGATCGTCAACCCCTATCATATCGAACAGACGGCGGATGCGTTGTTCCAGGCCCTGACGATGCCCGATTTCGAGCAACGGGAAAGGATGCTCAGCATGCGCGCCATAGTGAGCGACTTCAACGTTTATCGCTGGGCCGGCAGGATGCTGATCGACGCTGCGCGCATCCGCCAGCGGGAAAAGCTGGCCGTCCGAATTGGTCGCCCGTTATGACACGGAGAGCAACCATGACCTATTTGTTCATTGACACCGCACTTTCGGCACTGCGAGACTTCATAGATCCTGCAACTCTGTTTGCATTTGATCTCGACGGGACCCTCGCCCCCATCGTCGCCGATCCCGGAGGCATCCGTGTGCCGGCCGCCGTTCGGGAGGCGCTCGCCGAACTCAGGGAACGGGCAGTGATGGCCATTATCACCGGCCGTTCCCGACGGGATGCCCAACGACACCTTGGTATCATACCGCAGTACCTCATCGGAAATCACGGGGCAGAGGGGCTTCCGGGATGGGAACAACACGAGGAGAAATTCAGGCGCGTGGGTGGCCAATGGTACAGGCAGTTGCATAAAATGATACCCGGAATGGACAGTGCCGGCATTGCGGTCGAGAACAAGGGCATGTCGTTGTCGATCCACTACCGCGCCGCACAAAACAGGCCGGCGGCACGATCCCTTGTTCTGAATGCCATTGGCCTGTTGGTTCCCGCACCCAGGGTGGTTGGGGGGAAATATGTTGTCAATCTGCTTCCCGGAGAGGCGCCCGACAAGGGAACGGCGCTGATGCAACTGATGCGCCAAGCGGGATGTGCGAAAGGCTTTTTTGTGGGCGATGATCAGACCGACGAGGATGTCTTTCAACTGGACGGAGGCCAACTCTTCACCGTGCATGTGGGAACCGGAACGAGAAGCAGGGCGCGCTATTTCCTGCGGGGCCAGAGGGAGATTCCGGCCCTTCTTCGTCATATCAACGATACCCTGGCGGAAGCGAACCCTGAATCCATCAGGGGACAGGGGAGGTGATATATGTGGTTCATTCGGCCATCCCGGTGGTGGGATTGGATCCAGGTGGAGGTTAGTTCACAGTGCCCTGCGGCCTGCATCTATTGCCCGACGACCCTGTTCCGGAAATGGGGCAGCAACCTGCTGATGTCCATGGAAACCTACCACAGGCTCTTGCCGGCTTTTTCACGGGCTCGCATGGTCTTCCTGCAGGGCTGGGGAGAGCCGTTCATGAACCCGAACTTCTTCGAGATGGTCCGGCAGGCGAAAGCGGCCGGATGCCAGGTGGGGACGACAACCAATGGGATGTTGCTGGACGCGGACAAACTGACCGGACTGGTGCACAGCGGCGTGGACATCGTCGCTTTCTCCCTGGCAGGTTGCAGCGAAACGAACGATGTCATTCGCAAGGGGACAAGCCTGGTGCGAGTGCTCGAGGCCGTCCGGCAGTTGAAACGGATCAAGGAGAACGAAGGAACCACTTGCCCGGACATTCACATCGCTTACATGCTGTTGCGGTCCGGCCTGGATGAAATCGAACAGTTACCCTCTCTGCTGGCGGGTTCGGGCGTCTCCCAGGCGGTGGTCACCACCCTGGACTTCGTGCCCATACCCGCGCTGGACAGGGAGGCGCTGATTCCATCCAGCCAGGACGAATATGCGAGCCTGCGCGCGCGTATGGATCGACTGGCGGCATCCGGAAGGCAATCGGGCCTGGATATCCGCTGCCAGTTGGTCGCTTTCCAGATCGGCGACGACATCTCCGTGCCCGCCGGACTGGACATTGCCGCTTATCTCCCCGTCCAACAGCCTGTCTGTACCGAGAACATCCAGCGGGCCGCGTTCATCTCTGCCGGTGGAAATGTATCCCCCTGCGTCTTCAAGCATTTACCCGTCGCATCGCCCGCTGCGGTTGCAGCGCTGATGGGGAGACCCTACCAGCCGCTGATCTTCGGAAATATCCACGACCGGCCCCTGGAAGACATCTGGAGATCGAAGGACTACCGGGCATTCCGCCGTTCGCATCACAGCGGCAATCTGCCGGCGCCCTGCCGGGGATGCTTGAAACCGATGGTGATCTCTTGAGCGCTCCCGATGATGCCGTCAGCCTTTTTCCCCTGTGATCCCTGATCCGAACACCGGGAAGACTGCCGAACCAACGGAATGATTTCTGAAACGTGTCGGCCAAGTACCCCTCAAACAGAAAGAGGGCTAACCGATGACTCAGTTAACCCCCTGTTTTCCTTAATGGTGCCGAAGCCGGGACTTGAACCCGGACGGATGTTGTCCACTACCCCCTCAAGATAGCGTGTCTACCAAATTCCACCACTTCGGCATTCCCGTCCGACCCGTCATCGCCGCTTTGCGACACCCTGCCGACGTTTTCGGGAACTTACCCGTTTCAAATTGCTTTGTCAATATCAAAAAAGCGCCGGGCCTTTGCGCACATACAGCCTACTTCGCCGTCTGCGGAGCGGCCGGGCTCGGCACCGGAACCCTTTTCTGTGGGATCTGCACCGGAACCGTCTGCTTCGGTGTCTGCCCCGGACCCGTTTGCTGTGGAATCTGCACCGGCACCGTTTGTGTCGCCAACGGCGCGGGTGCCGTCGGCTGTGCGACCGGTTTTTCGGCGCCTTCCATCAGCGAGCTGCCCCTGTGGGAAACCGAATAGGAAAGACTCAGCGAGGTCAGCATGAAGATGACGGCAACCGCGGTCGTCATCTTTCCCAAAAAGGTTCCCGGACCGCTGCTTCCGAAGATGGTCTGGCTGGACCCTCCGAAGACCGCGCCTATGTTCGCACCCTTCCCCGCCTGCAAGAGCACGACAAGGATCAGAACGATACATGCGACGATATGCACAATGGTTATCAGAATCTGCACTTTTTCATACCTCTCGAATGGTTTGATATCCGACAAGCTGGACGAAAGAAGCAACGTCCAGGCTGGCTCCTCCAACCAGCGCCCCGTTGATGTCCGGCTGGCGCATCAGATCGACGATATTTTTCGGTGTAACGCTCCCCCCGTAGAGAATGGCTGTTTCCGTCGCCCGCTCAATTCCATACCGGCCGGCAATCCATTCCCGGATGAGCCGATGCGCCTCTTGGGCCTGGGCCGGTGCGGCCGTCCTGCCGGTGCCGATTGCCCAGACCGGCTCATAGGCAACCAGGAGGCGGCTTATATCACCGGCGGTTAAATTATTCAACCCTTCTTTTAACTGCCGTTCGACAACGTTTTGCATCCGGCCCTCTTCCCGTTCCTGCAGCGTTTCCCCAATGCAGAAGATCGGCTTCAGGCCCGCTGAAAGGGCGGCCCGGAGCTTCCGGTGGATGCGCTCATCTCCTTCGCCGAAGAGGGTGCGCCGCTCCGAGTGGCCGATGATCACATACGTGCAACCGGCTTCGCGGATCATATCTCCGGAGATCTCCCCGGTGAAGGCCCCTTTCTCCGCTTCATGGAGGTTCTGGGCGGCCAGACAGACCGGCGACCCCCGGAGAATCTCTGTCACCGCCCGGAGCGCCGTGAAGGGCGGGGCGATGATCACCTCCGGTTCCGGCGGGGCGGCAAGGGCGTTCCGGAGGCGCGAGGCAAAATCGATCGCCTCGGCGACCGTTTTGTTCATCTTCCAGTTTCCTGCAATGACCGGACGGACCATTTTTCCATCCTCCAAATGAATGTGCCAAGATCATAGCCAGCCGGCCGATATTCGTCAATGCTTTTTATTTTGAGTGGTGATTTTGACCGAGTGATGATTTTAAATTGCAATATTTGTTCATCCGCATTATTCTGAAGTCATGGATACCAAGGAAAAGACCCGGTCCTTGACGGCCCTGGAAATCAATCTTGAAAGAACCAGGGCGGTTGTGGATATCCCTGAAAAATACAGGATACTTCTCAAAGTCGTCAAGAACCATTATGGGGTGTCGAAGCGAACGGAAGAAATGCTCGTCGAGCTTCATCACCCGTTTGTGAACTGGGAGTATCTGCTGATACAGCTCAAAGGCCTTTCCATAGGCGATTTTTATGATTTCAATACCCATGAAGATGGTTTATCCGCACTGAAATGCTTTGCAGATATTTATCTGACCGTTATCTCTGCAGCCGGCGACGAAGAGGTTCAAGACAACGCCGTCCGTTATTGCTTCGAATATCTCCATACCGTTCTTTCCGGCAGCGGCAACCTTATGGAGAGAAACACGGCCCTGTTTTCACCCGTTTTCCGGTCGCTTACCGATCTGTCGCGGACGCAGAGTCATTTGTTCAAGAAATCGTCAAGCTATATGAAGGCCTTCGCCAGATTGATGATGGAGAATCATGTCGGACTGGATCCGGGTGAGGTCAACCGGCTCCTCTTTTCCGCCTTCCAATCGACGTATCGGTACTGGCTGACGCAACCCGATCCTTCCCAATGGTTTTCCACGGATGACGAAGACATGGAAGATCGCGACGCCTATCGCGAGTTGATCTCACCTCTTTCCCACGAGCATATCCGCATGCTGCTCTCCCGGCTTAAAGACCCTGATTTACATGCGGCAACCGCTGCGTATCCGTTTGCACCGTACCTGGATATGCCCGACCATGCGCAGATCGCAAACGGTTATCTTGTGATTGCCGACACGCTTGAAAAGTCAAGCGCCTTTGAGGGACGCCGTTATCTCGTAAAACTGAATTTTCTCTTCAATGTGATGGGTGTCGCCGGGCTGTCGGATATCCACAACGCAGGCCTGGTCGAGATCAATCGCTGCCTGGGAAGAGCGTTGAAAGAAGAAAGCGATCAGCATATCCATGATTTTGTGCGAAAGATCTTCCGTTTATTGAAAAAACCGGCCTCACAGAATCAATACCGGAGTTCGATCCTTGATTGCATCACCACACTGGCCAAAGAAATCTTTGAATGGAATCGTCATCCCCTGGTGGACACCTTCATCGAAGAGCTTGTGAACTTCGGTTTTCAGCATCCCGATGTGAAGGGATCGACCACCGAATGGCAGATCCAGGTGAACCCGGCCCATATTCAAAACATCCGTTCCTGGCTGGAGATTATTTCCCGAAAACCGAGATGGACCAAGAAACTTCTCTCGGCCCTGATCATCAATCTGAAACTGAAAGGGGTTTTCGTTCGGGATACGGATCTTCTCCAGAAGGATATTTCCCGGCTTCTGAATGCCGATATCCTTCCCGCGTACAACCTGCTGAAGCAGCTTCTAAGGATCTTTCCGATCTATTTCACTGAGATCGGCGCCGAAGGGGAGCTCCGGTCGATCTCCACGGCGGTGGATGAACTCTCCGCCAGAAACGACAGGCTTATCTATTTTCTGAGGAAGCAGTCTCACGTTGAAAGCAACAGCCGCCTGGTCCCTTTTATCGAAGATATTTTTCGTTACTGGAACTCGGGCGAGAAGAGGTCCCTGAAGGAACACCTGCCCGGAGAGGTTTACAGAGAGGTTCGGGCCTCGGGTGAATATTTCGAAGGCCTCCACATCATTTTCGGCAACCTGTTTCGGAAGATCCATGGCGACGTACCGAAACTGCTTGAATGGGACCGCGAGAAAATATCAAAGGAGATCCAGGGGATCACCGGCGTCAGCGAGAGAGAAAAAGAACGCGCCGCACTGATGATCCGGTTCTATCAGCTCCTCTACAACAAGTATTTCCATCAGCATATGGATATCCTCAAAGACCTTGAAATGTCCTGTCTGCTGGATCTGCGCAAAATTCATTCTCTCAAGCGCTCACTTCAAAAAAAGGATTATTACAAAAGCCTGACCCTCGTTCTGGCGATGCTCACCGTTCTGAAGGAGAAGATCCTTTCATCCCGAAAGACAGACTATTTTGAAAATATTTATTATAAACGGCATATTGCCGCCGGAATCCCGTCCATGTACGGAACCTATCGAGAAGAAAAATTTGAAGCCATGGGGCTCACGTTTCGTCTGGAAAGCTTTGCCACGATTCTTTTTGAAAGATTGATAGAGTCTTTGAACCTCAAGTTCATCACCAAAAGCACCCTGATGCAAATCCACGAATATCTCTGGCTCTACATCAAGGCGCTCGAACTGGAAGGCCTGGCCACGGAAGGGCTTGTCGCCAAGCTGAGATTCATCACGAGCGCCCTGCAGATCCGCCGGTTTTCCATCGATCAATATATCGACATCTTCCAGTTCATCGCCAAAGGCATTCAGGATATCACCCGCGATTACTATATCAATGCCCATAGCTCCAACCTGCCTGTCATTATCGGCCAACTGATCGACGGTGACGGGGACATGATGCCGCATCGTGTCTCCGAATATGATTCCGCACCGTGTCCCCACAATCAAACCATAACGCCGAAGGACCAGAAGGCCTTTTATCAATACTCGGAAAGCTTTGTCCGTTCCATCATCGCCTCCGCCTTCGGCCTGCAGGTCCTGGATAATTTCGTGAACGCCATCATCCGGACGCTGAGCGCAGAGCTTGAAAAATTCAAGGACAATAAAAATATTCTCAATCTGGTCATGGCCTATATCCCGGAACTGGCCATCTCGACCCTTCATAAAAAAAACAGGGACGCCGACAACCAGATCCTCATCGGTAACAAGGCCTATTTGTTAAAGGAACTGATCTCATTCCATCTCCCCGTGCCGCCGGGCTTCATCATCACCACGGAGGTGTTCCGGGGCTATGAAGGCGTCATGGGGTATAAACATATTTACCAGGATCTGAAACAGAGGATTTTCAAAGAGATCAAAGAACTTGAACGGGTGACCAGAAAAATGTTCGGCAATCCCCGGAACCCCCTGCTGATTTCCGTGAGAAGCGGCGCAACGATTTCACTCCCCGGGATGATGTGCTCCTTTCTCAATGTGGGGATCAATGAAACGATCGTTGAGGGGCTTGCCCGAAAGGAGGGGCACCAGTGGGCGGCGTGGGATTCTTACCGGCGGTTCCTTCAGACCTGGGCAATGTTTCAGGGGATTGATAGAAACGTCTTCGATGAAATCATGAAAAGCTTCAAGAGCCGTTATGCGGTTGCGAAAAAATTCCAGTTCAACCCGGAGCAGATGAAACAACTCGCCCTTTCCTATAAAGAGGCGATCGTCCAGCGGGGCATCCGGATCCTGGACAATCCCTACCAGCAACTGGAGCACGCCATCCAGGACGTTTTTGCCTCCTGGCATTCCGAACAGGCGCGGATCTACCGCCATCAAATGCATCTTTCCGACGAATGGGGCACGGCCGTAATCGTCCAGGCCATGGTGTTCGGCAACCTGAATGAACAATCGGGATCCGGGGTGATCTTCACGCGGGATCCCAAGGGCTCCTCCCAGGATGTATCCATCAACGGGGATTTCATTTTCTGCGTTCAGGGGGAAGATATCGTCTCCGGTCTCGTGGAGACGTTCCCCATTTCGGAAAAACAGAGGCTCTCGGAAAAAAGGGATTCCCCGATCTCTCTTGAAACAAAATTCCCCGAAATCTACAACGAACTGGTCCGGATCGCGGAATTTCTGATCTATGAAAAGGGATTCAGCCAACAAGAGATCGAGTTCACCTTTGAGAACGCCACGAAAAAAGGGCTCTACATCCTCCAGACGCGCGACATGGTTCAGCGGGAAACCGACAAGGTCAGAACCTTTGTCGGAGGCGGCGATCTGGAACGGTCCTTCCTCGGCATGGGTATCGGTATCAGCGGCGGCGCCCTGACCGGAAGGGTGGTTTATTCCGAAGAGGAAATCGAACATTTCAGGGAGAAGGAGCCCCAAACCTCCCTGATCCTGATCCGTCCCGATACGGTTCCCGACGATGTCGGCATTCTTCTGAAGGCCGACGGCATTCTGACCGCGAGAGGCGGCGGCACGTCCCATGCGGCGGTCACGATTCCCCAGCTGAATAAAGTCGGCGTGGTGGGTTTCAGCAAGCTTCACGTCTATGAATCGGAAGGGTATAGCAAGGTCGACGGGAAAACCCTGCAAAGCGGAGATTTTATCAGTATCGACGGCTGGAGCGGAGCCGTCTATGCGGGAAGGCATAAAATCGGCGCCGATGAATCCTGTAAAATCATTCTGTGAGCACTATGGACATCGTCCCAACGGTTGTCCGTTTTCTTGGGATAGAGAAACCTGCCGGCTCGATGGGGAAGGAGATCTTCGGGAACCCGCGCCATCCCTATACGGCGGCCCTCATGAAGGCGATCCCGTATCCCGACGGGGAAGCGGGGAGAAAAAAAAGAAACAAACGAATCAAATCAGGCTGAAATCATGAAAGCGATAAAACGGGACCCCTCCCTGACGAGGAGTTACCGGCACGAGTGGCTGCACAACGAGCAGATCTTCCCGCCGCTGCTTCGGTACAACATGGCACACGTCCTCATGCTCGCCGACAAGGGCGTGATCCCGACCGGTGCAAGCCGGCGCCTGCTGCGCGCGCTGCAGTCTCTGGCGCGGTCGGGTTTCGCTTCAATGCATTATGAACCCGCACTGGACGGGCTCCAGCCGAATATCGAGGCCGCTCTCACGCGCCGCCTCGGGCCCGACGACGCGGGATGGCTGAACACCGGCCGCGCGCGCCAGGAATGCGAGTTCGTTGCCCGGCAGATCGCGGTGCGCGACGGGCTGCTCGATGTAGCGGAACGGACCGTGGTTCTGCGCGCCGCGCTTGAAGCCCTGGCGCAACGCACCGTGCATGACACGATGCCTTACTACACTTGGGCGCAGCAGGCGGAACCCGTTACCTTGGGCTACTACCTGACCGCGGCGGCCGAGGCCTTCGCCGAGGATGGCAACCGGCTGCGCGCCGCCTACCGCTCGATCAACCGCTCCCGTGCCAGCTGCGGGCAGGTGGCGCCGCCACCCCTACCGATCGACCGCGGGCGGGTGGGCCGCTGGCTCGGCTTCCAGGGCAGCATGGCCAATTCCCTCTACGCCTACTCCTCGCTGGATGCGGAACTCGAGGTGCTGTCGGCGCTCTCGCTGCTTGGCGCAAATTTGGCCCGTTTTGCGGAGAATGTTTACGTGTGGTGTTCCGCCGAGTTCGGCTTCATGGCGTTCGGCGATGCGTTTTCCGGCACCAGCTACGCGATGCCGCAGAAGAAGAATCCCTATGCCCTGCGCCAGGTGCGCCCCGTTGCTGCGCGAATCGCTGCGGCATGGAGCGAAGTCATGGCGCTGTTTTCGGGCGGCCTGCCGATGGTCGGCAACGGCATCATCCATGCACCCAACCGGCTGCTCGAATGCTTTGATCAGATGAACGACGTGCTGACGCTCCTTGCCCGCGCGCTGCCGACGCTCGAAGTGAACACGACGCGCATGCTCGCCGCCTGCGCCGATCACTGGGTGCAGGCCCCCCAACTGGTCTTTTATTTGGTCCGTTCGCACGCGATCGCGTTCCGCCAGGCCCATCACGTCGTGCGCGCGGTAATCGACGAGGCGGTGCGCCGCGGCCTGAAGCCCACCGACGTCGATGCACGCATGGTGGAGGCGGCTGTGCTTGCGGTGACGTTGCGCCGGCTGCAAGTCGCCAAGAAGGAACTGGCGCTCGCGCTCGAACCCGATCTCGGCGTCGCGACGCGCACCGCGGGCGGACCCGCACCGCGCTCGGTGCAACGGCAACTCAGGCTGCTCGACGCGCGCCTGAAAAGGGACTCAGCCTGGTGCACGGCAGAAGCGCGCCGCCTGCAGCGCGCGGAGGCAGACCTGCAGGCAGCGGTGCACAACTCCCTGAAGCGCTGAGCGCGCACCGCGGGAAAGCGCATCCCCCTCCGGCGCGTTCCGGAAGCGGCGCGCGGACCCTGCAGCCGCTATCGGGCGAAAGTTCGACGTTCAGCGGAAGCGGATACGCCTTCTCCGACGCGAGGCGGAGTTTTTCCGTTTATGACCGACCCAACTGCTCGCCGAACGCGTTTCCATATGCCTGGCAGGCCCGCAATCCCTCCTCGGTGCCCACCTTATGCTCCAGGAGATTGAAGGATCCCAGATTGACCATATCCATCTTGAAGACGTTCTCCATGGTATCGAAGATCAGTTTGGGCGCATCCCCGCTATGGGTGTAGGAACCGAAAGCTCCTCCGGTCTTGCCCGCAGGATCGGCTTTTTGGACCAGAAAGAGGAACACCTTCATGGAGCCGATCATATCCCGGTGGTAGGTGGGAGAACCGAAGATATATCCGTCATACCCCTGCAATTCCTTTTCATTTTTGATTGCGGTGATCTTTTTCACCTCCGCATCGTTCCCGGAAATCCGCACCCCTTCGGCGATATACTCCGCCATTTGCTGGGTTTTCCCGGTTCTGCTGTCATAGGCAATCAGTACTTTCCTCATGCTCCACTCCTTCCTCTCATTTTTTCCTGATTTTGCCGCTTCCGTCCATCAACCCGTTTCCAACCTCCGCGCACAATCCCGGATTTCTCCGGCCACATCCATCCGGCGGACGAGCCGTTGGTGCTCTTCGGGAGTGATCCGCGATACGCACAGGTAACTGGTAATCGCTTCGTCGTTCAATCCGATCCGTCGGGCCTCCTTCACGTTGACCCGATAGGCCTCGATTTCGGTCTCCCGATCGACAAAAACTTCCTTCAAATGATACTGTTTGGGGTCAAGCCGGCGGTTGATGCGAAAAACGGTATTCATCCGGATAGCCCCCTCGTGTCCGTTCAATTTCTGGTCTGTATCGCCCGGCGCTGTGCGATAAACAGCGCCTTTGTGTCAGGAAAGCATAGGCAGAACGGGTGCGTATGTCAATAAAATATTGGCCGCATGTCAAGCCACAAAATACGGGTTGCGAGGGATCATTTGGCGGATTCATGGATATGAGGAGATTCCATGATTCTGTGGTATGAGTTTCGGGCGGGGCATGGCGTTTGCTGGTTTTGGGCCGATTCCGTAACGGGTTCAAAAAGGGTTGCCGGTTTCCCTGGGGATCGTCACTTGCGCCACGCGACCTCCAGGCGCCTGACCCCCAGGGAACAGGCAAAGGTCAGGATGAAGTAAAGGACCGTAATCGTGATCCAGACCTCGAAGGTCAGGTAGGTCGCGCTCATGAGTTCCAGTCCCCGGAACGTGAGTTCCGGGATCGAAATCACCGAAACGATGGCGGAGTCCTTGATCGTCGAGATGAGCTGGCCCGCCAGGGACGGCAGGATGCGCCGGAAGGCCTGCGGCAGGATCACGAAACGCAATTGCTGCCCTCGGGTCAGCCCGAGGGCATGGGCGGCCTCCCACTGGCCCTTCTCGATCGACTGGATGCCGGCCCGGACGATCTCGGTGATATAGGCCGCCTCGTAGAGAACAAGCGTCGCCAGCCCCGCGAGAAAACCCGCCAGGCGCGCCGGGGGGGCAAAGAGGAAAGCCAGTATCTCCTGCACGCCCGGCGACGCCGCGCGGACGAGTTTCTCCATCCCAAGGAGGGTCATGATGCGCTCGCCGATGAAAAAATAGACGATGAAGACCAGGACCAGCGGCGGGAGGTTCCGGACGAGCTCCACATAGCTTGTGGCGACGAGGCGCTCGAAACGGCCGTGGTTCACCCGCAGAAGCCCCATAGCCGTTCCGAGCAGGGTGGCCAGCATCATCGCCCAGAGACTGAGCTTAACCGTGGTCAGAAACCCCTTCGTCAGCGTGCCCGCATGCGGGCCTCCGGCGTCCCAGCGGATGAGGTACTGCAGGATCACGGGCCACTGCCAGTGGTACTGCATCTCCACGGTGACACGATGGACGAAATAGAGCGCCGTTGCCGCCAGAAGCACAATCAGGACGCCGTCAAGCGGCGCGAACCGGATCCTCTTTTTCGTCAAGGGTCTTCCCCCCGCATGAATGCTTTGGCCGAAGCGGATCTCTCCGGGGCCACTATTTGAGCAGTTTTTCCCAATCCTTCGTCTCGAACCAGTAGTGTTTGCGTTCCCTGAACCAGCCTTCCGCCTCCGTGACCCGTATCCAGTTGTCCAGGAAGTTCAGGCTGTCGAAATCCCCCTTCCGGACGGCGAAGCCGATCGGTTCCCGCGTAAAGTCCTCCTTGAGCGGGAGGAAGAGTCGGTCGCGGTTGGCGATCGCCTGGAAGGCCGGAAGGGGCGCCGAGGCCACGACGGCGTGGACCCTGCCCAGAAGAAGCTCCTGGATCGCCTGCGATTCGTCGTCGAAGAGTCTCGTTTTGGCCTTCGGCATGAAGCGCTGGACGGCCGCCGCGGCCGTCGTTCCCGTCCGGGCGGCGATCGCAACGTTGGGGCTGTTGAAGTCGTCGAGCCTCTTGAAACCGGCGGCGCGTTTCCTGTGCGCGACGATCGACATCCCCGTGTGGTCGTAGGGGATCGAGAAGTTGACCTTGAGGTTCCGCTCGGGCCGGACACCCATGCCGCCGATGATAATGTCGAACTTCCCCGTCAGGAGCGCCGGGATGATCCCGGACCATTTCGTCGGGATGAACTCCGTCTTGACCCCCATGTCCCGGGCCAGCCGGTTGGCCACGTCGATCTCGAAACCGGCGAAGTTGCCAGCCTTGTCCTGCATCGCCCAGGGAACGAAGGTGGACATGCCGACCTTGAGCACGGCGCGTTTCATGACCTGCTCAAGCATGCCCTCCCCGGCCGCCTCCGGGCGGGGTGTCTGGGCGGCCGCCGGCGGCACAGCGCACAGGATGATTCCCGTGATCAGCAGGAAACCTCTCCAAAGATTCCTCGTTTTCATTGCATTGCCTCCTTTCCTTACTACAAAATCTGGCGCAGAAATGCCTTCGTTCTCTCCTCGCGCGGCGCCTGGAAAAAGCGCTGTGTTTCACCCTCTTCAACGATCCGTCCCGCTTCCATGAAGACGATCCGGTCGCCCGCCTCCCGGGCAAATCCCATCTCGTGGGTCACGACGATCATGGTCATCCCCTCCGCAGCCAGCGTCCGCATCACATCGAGGACCTCCCCGATCATCTCGGGGTCGAGGGCGCTGGTTGCCTCGTCGAAGAGCATCACCTTCGGGCCCATCGCAAGCGCCCGGGCGATGGCCACACGCTGTTGCTGGCCGCCGGAGAGCTCGTGGGGATAGCGGTCCGCCTTCTCGGCAATTCCGACCTTCGCAAGCAGGCCCATCGTCGTCTCTTCAGCCTGGGCGGGTGTCTTTTTCCGGACCTGCACCTGGGCAAGGTCGATGTTCCTCCTCGCCGTCATATGGGGGAAGAGGTTGAAGGACTGGAAGACCATCCCCACCTCCCGGCGGATGAGCAGGCGGTTCCTGCGGTGGTGGTCAAAGGGGATCCCGTCGATCACGATCGATCCGCTGTCGACCTCTTCCAGTCCGTTGAGACACCGCAGGAAGGTCGATTTACCCGAACCGGACGGGCCGATCACGACGACGACCTCGCCCCGCCGCACCGCGAGCGAGAAACGGTCCAGGGCAACAACCCCGCCCGGAAATCGCTTCGTGAGGTCCAGCGCCTCTATGATCCGCTCGTCCGGCGTCATGGCAGACCTTGCCCCCGGAAGGGCGCCCGGTTCATGCAGCGCTCCATCGTCCGGACGGCCAGGGAGAGGCCGAAGGTCATGAAAAGATAGATTGCCGCAACCGTGAACCAGATCTCGAAGGCAAGGAAGGTCTCCGCCACGATCTTCTGGCCCTGCATCGTAAGGTCGTAGATGGCGATCGTGCTGACCAGGGAGGAGTCCTTGATGAGTGAAATCCCCTGGCCTGCCAGGGGGGGAAGGACGTGGCGGAAGGCCTGCGGCAGGATCACATGGCGGTATGTGTCGAACCGGCCAAGCCCCAGACTGTGGGCAGCCTCCCATTGCCCCCTGTCAAGCGAAACGATCCCGGCCCGGAGGATCTCAGCGGCGTAGGCCCCCTCGAAGAGGCTCAATGCCAGGACCGCCGAGGCAAAGGCGCCGATATCGAGCACGGGCGCCAGGACGAAGTAGACCAGGAAGATCTGGATCAGAAGCGGCGTGTTGCGGATGAGCTCCAGATAGCCCCGCGCCATGGCCCGTGCGGTAAAAGAGGCGGACAGACGCAAGAGGGTCGTCGTAAGCCCCAGGACCAGGGCGCACAGCAGCGAAAGGGCGGAGATCTCCAGCGTCACGAGGAGTCCCTGGAGCAGCGGCCCGGCCTTCCAGACCCCCTGTTGCGTCGAGCAGAGGAAAGGGGCAACACGGTACCACTGCCAGGTATAACCCGGACCGCCCGTTCCGAGCGTCATCATCCCGACGGCCAAACCCGCCAGCAGCAGGAACTTCCCGTAGTCGGCGAAGGCCGCCCTGCCTGCCCCGGCGGTTCTGAAAAAATGTGCATCCATTCCGGCCGCTCTCGTAAAAAGCACTGATTTCCGTCACCCCTGCACAAGCAGAGGAATCCCTATGGAAATTAAAGAATATACTGGCTTCCCGCTGGATTTTCTTCTCGCAAAGACGGGGAAGAAGACAACACCGAGAAACCAGAATCGATACTTTGCCGGTTCGTCAGATACCCTGCCGGATGCCCTTGATCCCCGTTCCGAGCAGCCGCGTCAGAAGCCGGAGCACCGCGGCAGGGACGCCGAGACTTTGGGTGATCATACCACATACGCGTTCAATATGAACGCAGAAATCCGCCCATCCTGCTCGAATGTTTCCATCTGCCGGATGGTCGATGCTTTCGACCTGCGGCTGAAACGAAAATGCGGTAAGACCACCCTGCGGTTTTGATCAGATGGAAAGAGAGCGGCGGACCGCCACCGATACCGACCCCTTCGAGGTTGCGATTCTAAAAATAATACCCGACCCTCAGCTCCAGCTTGAAGCCAAAGGGTTTCTCCCCGTACTCGCTGTCTTTCGGACCGTTGATGAAACTGGCCTTGAGGCGCAAATCGAGGTTCGTGATCCCCGTGTAGGCCACCTCCGGGGAGAGGGTAAAGCTCTCGTCGTTGAGGTTCACAATGGTCGTCACCGCCGGTGTGAAATAGAGGATATCAAAGGGTTCCTTCTGGGAAATCCGCAGATAGAGGTAATCGCGCATCGGGTTGATCCGTCCGTACTGACTCTCGAAGAGCTGGGCGGCCTTTTTCAGGGAGGCGTCGTCGCCGGTGGCCGCATAGCATCCATACGCATCATGCGCGAATCCGAAGAATTCCGCCATCTCCGCTTCACTGTATCCGGCGCCGTTGCGGTAGTATTCCAGGATATAGGTCGTGTCGCGGGCCGTCAGGTATCGTATCCCCAACAGGTAACTGGTCGCGTCGTACTCCACCGTCGAAACCCTTCCGGATGGGTCGAGCAGGCTGTTCTGAACATCCTTGATGTAGGCGATCTCACCGTGAATCTCCCAGTTCTCCGACAGGTTGCGGGAAAAGTCCGCGCCGAAACGGGTCGTCCGGCTGCCGCCGGTAAAAACCATGAAATCGATATCCGTATCGTAAAGGAGCAGGTAGAGCTTCGCGACAAGATTGAGGTAATCCTTCTTGCCGAATTCGGTGTTGATGTGATCGTAGACGGGTTGGATGACCGGGGTAAAAGAGAGGGTCTTCAGCGGCCCGTCGAAACTCTTCGTATAGTCGGCCGAGAGGGCGAAAACCCCCTCCATGCCCACCTCGGGATCGTCGGGATCTTTCGGCCGATCGATGAACCCTGCCGGATTCCAGGCATATCCCTTACCCCACTTGAAGGTCTTCTTGCCGGCGTCGATCTGCCAGGACGATGACGGTTTCAGCGAGAGAACCCCCTCGAACAGGTCTGTGCTTTCCCCGTCGTCCTCCAGACGGGTGATCTTGTAGTCCGTGTTGGTCTTGAAGTAGAGGCGGGCGATCCCTTTTTCGTAGCTCCCCTCGAGTTGGAACTTGAGGTTCACCTCCTCCAGCGTTCGTCCCAGGTCCCGGCCGGTGAACTTGAAGCGGTAGCCGGCGGAATCCCGGTTAAAGCGGGAGAGAAGCGGCTTCGCCTCCAGGTAGCCACCAAAGTGGTAGGGCTTCTTCTCGATTTCGGTCAAATCGAAACTGTAGCTCTCCTCGGCAGGCAAAAGGGACGGCCAGAGAAGCAACAGGCAGAGCATGACCAGCCCCAACAGCCCCCCGGCGCTCCGCCGGCGCCGGGAGAACCTGTTGCCGCTCTTTCCTCGCGGGGTTATCACATCCATCCTGTCTCCCTCGGCCAGCGGACGACGCGCAAAGACCGCCGCCCGCCGGCGTCATGCTACCGCAACGACTCCAGATTCGGCATGAAGGTCAGCGTGAAAACCTCGTCCTTGAAATCCCGTTTCTTGACACCGGCCAAAATGATGACGGACTTGTAGCCCTTGTAGAGGGGGCTGTCCGTCTCGGTCACCGCCGGCCGCGTGACCCCGCCGCCGAAATTCTTGACGTCCTTGAAGTAAAGGGTCTTGATCAGCATGTTCGCCTCGGTGAGACATTCGATCCTGGTCGGCAGCACCTTCTTCCTGTCCGCCCAGATCTTCAGCCGGTCGTAGGCCACGGTTTTGGTCTTGGCCTTGAGGAAGAGGAGGTATTCACCGCCCGTCTCCTCAACCCTCTCCACGTTGTATTCAGCGGCGTAATCCAGTTGCAGGATATCGGCGTTGTTGAAGACGCCCCCGACAACGGATTGGAGGCTCGTGATCCGGACCGGCTTGCCGACATTGGGAATGAAGAGCCACATGTTCTCGCCCAGCCGCAGGGTGCTCCGCCCCTTTTCACTGGCCGGGGCGATGAAGAGGGAGGCCACCTTGTCAAGACCCTTCTTGACCGTAAAGAGTGTGAATTCCTTCTTTCTTCCGTCCGGCTCGATGTTGATGAGCTTGCGATAGGATTCGTAAGATTCGGGACTGAGGTTCCGGTCCAACTGCTTGAGCAGCGCCGCACCGTCAACGGCATACGCCGGCAGGGCAATGGCTATGGTAAGAATGACACTGATTATCCTAAGCATGGGCTTCTCCTATACGTGTCTGAGCGCCGTGATCGGCTCCATCCGCGACGCCTTGAAGGCGGGCTGGAGACTGGCGACGACCGAGACGATGATAACCGTGGCCGAGATCACGAGAAGGTCGACGGGATCGATACCGGCCTGGAGAACGATCCCCTTCTGCTGGCCGAAATTGTACGTAAATTTGAGGGCATTGAGAAGAAAAATCAGGCCGATCCCGACAACGTTGCCGATCGCGGCGCCGGCGACGCCCATGCAGAAGCCCTCGATGACGAAGAGGTTGAGGATCTTCCCCGGCAGCGTGCCGATGGCCGCGATGGTGCCTATCTCTCTGATCCGCTCGTAGACGGCCATGATCATCACGTTCATGATGCTGATCAGGACGATCGCGATCAGCATGAGCTTGATGAAAAAGGTCATCAGATCGATCATCTGGGCAATGTTGAAGAACGGTGAGAGCTTCTCCCAGGTGTGGACCTCGAAAAGAGGCTTGCCCTCTTTATTGACCTCCCGGGCCAGCAGGCCGTCAATCTTGGCGCCGAAGGCGGTCAGGTTTCCGAAGTCCTTGAGCCGGACGGCATACTCGCTCACCTGCCGGTCCTCCATACGCAGGATTTCCCGGGCATCCTCCAGGTGGATGTAGCCGTCCCGGCCGCCGGGACCGGTGGCGCTCTCCAGGACGCCTGTGACGGTGAACTGCTTGCCGTTCACGGAGCCGTCGGCGTTGGTGGCCACGATGACCGCCATATCGCCGGGCTTGACCTTCATCCCCCGGGCCAGCAACTCCGGGATCAGGATACCGCCCGGTTTCAGCTCCTTGCCGCCGTCGATCACCCGGCCGGGGAGAAGGGGGACCGTTTTAAACTCCTTCTCCGGATCGATCGCCGTCAGCCGGATGCTGGAGGTCTCGGTAAAATTGCTGAACATCCCGCCGAGCTTGATCCGGGGCGAGTAGGACTCGATCTCCGGCTGCCCGTTCAGGATCTTCTCCAGCCGGTCAACGGCGCCTCCCTTGAGGTTAAGGTTCAGGGGAAGGGTTTCGATGGAGGCGACAAACCCCTTCCGGTGCACCTGAAAGTGACCGATCATCGAGTCCGTGATCTGGCCGATCATCAGGTTCTTGAAGGACCCGGAGACGGAGATGAAGGCCATGACGAAGACCACCCCGACGGTGATCAGCGAAGCGGTCAGCAGCGTTCGCCGCTTGTATCTCAGCAGGTTCCGTATCGCGATTTTGAAGAGATTACCCATGGCCGTTTCCTCCCTTATTTTGTATCCCTTTGATTTCGCCGTCCTCGAGGGTGAAAAGGATTTCCGCCTCGCCGACGATCTTCTGATCGTGGGTCGAAAAAATGAACGTGGTTTGGAACTCGTCGCGCATCTGCTTCATGAGGTTCAGGACCCGATAGGCCGTGGCGTGATCCAGGTTGGCCGTCGGTTCGTCCGCCAGGACCAGCTTGGGCTGGGTCACCAGCGCCCGGGCAACGGCCACCCGCTGCTTCTGCCCCCCGGAGATCTGGTCGGGCCGCTTGTCCCCCTGATCGGCCATCCCCACCGCCGCCAGGAGGCCGGTCACCCGCCGCCGCCGTTCCTCGGGCGCAACCTTCTGGACCATCAGTAGCGGGTATTCGATGTTCTCGTAGACCGTCAACACCGGCAGCAGGTTGAAGTCCTGGAAGACAAAACCGATGTTCCGGCCCCGAAAGCCCGCGCTCGCCTTGCGGTCCAGGGAGGCCACATCGGTGTCGGCAACGGTCAGGGTCCCCGCTGTCGGCTTGTCCAGACAGCCGATCAGGTTCAGGAGCGTCGTCTTGCCGCTCCCGGACGGCCCGACAAAGGAGACGAACGAGGCCGGTTCGATCTCGAAACTGACATTCTTGAGGGCCTGAACCGCCACCTCGCCCACCTGGTATTCCTTGCCAACCTGTTGCGCTCGAATCAATCCCACGGTTTTTGTCCTCCTTTTTTGCTCCTCATCATGCCCCTCTTCTGCAAGGATTCCGATGCCGGCGGCAGACCCTGTACCCGGCAGTTGTCACCGCTCATGGATGTAGTCCCCCCAAAAAGGGCCACCGGGACCACAACCATCATGATCCGTTTGATCATCTGTATCATAAGTATCCACCCACCCGAACACCGGCGGGGGAAGGTAACAGCCTTTTTTTCAAGATAAGTCTGCGTCGCCGCCTTGTCAAGAAAAAGACAGAGAAACTGAGATTGCAAGGTATATCTCTGTGCAGGTGGAGGAGCCAGCCGCACTCCAAAAAACAGGTTATGAAAAAAAACCTTGACAAATCCATTTAAGTTGATACTAATCCGTTTAACTTGTTTTGCAATCAAAGAAGGAACCCATGCCGACGGAACTGGTTCAAATCTTCAAGGCCCTGGCCGATGAAACACGGTTCAGGCTTCTGAATCTGCTTTTGGTCCATGACCTATGCGTCGGCGCCCTGGCCCGGCATATGGGCATCTCGGAGGCGGCCGTCTCGCAGCATTTGAAATCCCTCCGGGAGGCAGGATTGGTTCGGGGCGAGAAGCGGGGATACTGGACCCACTACACCGTGGAGAAAGGCAGGCTGCGGGAGCTGGCGGGAGGTCTGATGGGGCTGACCGACCTACAGCTCCGCCCGAAGGAAACCTGTCTGAAAAATTCGGACCAGCCCCGGAACGATCACAAGGAGGAAGTAACAATGTGCGACTGCAAATGTCAACAACCGGAGAAACTGAAAGGGAAACCCGAGGAGTGCACCCTTGAGCAGATCAAGGAATGTCATGGGGATCAGGAACATCCCTGCTGTGACGTCGAAAAGGACCCGAAAGAATGAGGGAATCGGCCATGCAAATCATCGCGGTGGACCGGCTCACCAAAAAGTACGGTGATCAAACGGCCGTTGACCGTCTCGCCTTCTTTGTTTGCGAAGGTGAAATTTTCGGTTTTCTTGGTCCAAACGGGGCGGGCAAAACGACGACGATCAACATGCTGACGGGACTGGCCCGTGCGACGTCAGGCTCCATCCGGATTGCGGGGTTCGACGGCGCGAAGGAAATCAAGAAGGCTCAGCGAATCATGGGAATCGTTCCGGATGAGAGCAATCTTTATGACGAGTTCAACGGCTTCGAGAACCTGTGCTTCTGTGCGGCCCTTTACGGCTTGGCAAAGGAGGAGCGCGAAAAGAAGGCCGGAGAGCTGCTGAAGCAGTTTGGATTGGATCAGGCCGGCAGGAAGCGTTTCGGCGCTTATTCCAGAGGAATGAAACGGAAGCTGACCATCGCTGCGGGCATCATCCATGAACCGAAAATCCTTTTCCTGGACGAGCCGACGACGGGGATCGATGTGGCCAGCGCCCGCCAGATCCGCCAATTGATCCAGACCCTGAACCAACGAGGGATGACGATCTTCCTGACCACACACTACATCGAGGAGGCCGAAAGGCTCTGCCATCGGGTGGGCTTTATCGTTGAAGGACGACTCGTCCGCAGCGGGCCGCTGGACGAGTTGATGCGCGAGGTCCAGCAGGACCACGTGGTCCAGTTTTCCTTTACGGACGAAATCTCCGGGCTGAAGTCGTCTCTCCAGGCCATTTTCCCCGATCTGGTCGTGGATATTCCCGGAAACCGGGTGATTCGCTTCCGCTCAAAAAATCCGTTAAATGTGACGCCCTTGATGCGGTTCTTCGAGGAGAAAAATCTTCCGGTTTACGAGGCGCGGATCATGCGGCCTTCCCTTGAGGATGTCTTTGTCAGCATTACGGGCATCGAACTGGAGAAGATGAAACAGGAAAAGGAAGGACAAAAGAAATGAAATCCTGGATTGCGTTCTGGAACATCCTCAGAAAGGATATGAGAAATTACTATCTGAAGCCGCCGAATATAAGTTGGGGGTTGGTCTTTCCCGTCGCCTGGACGCTGATGTTTTTTTTGAAATCCCCCACCGCCGTGGACGTCCGGCAGCTTCTTCCCGGGGTGATGAGCCTGTCCGTCCTTTTTGGCACAACCTCCATGCTGTCGGTGGCGCTGACCTTTGAGAGAAGAAGCCGTTCCTTTGAGAGGCTGCTTCTCTCACCCCTCGACCTGAATCTCCTGATGCTGGCCAAAACAAGCGGCGCCGTTTTTTTCGGCCTGTTCAATGCCTTCGTTCCCGTCTTTTTTGCGGTTTTTATGACGGATCTATCGGGCATCCGCTGGCTTCCCGTACTGGGCGCCGTTTTCCTGATTTCCCTCACTTCGACCCTGCTCGGCCTTTTTATTGCTGTGGCAGTCAGAGAAGTCTTCGAGGCCCAAACCTTTTCCAACTTCTTCCGCTTCCCGATGATCTTCCTCTGCGGCCTGTTCATCCCCGTCCAGGCCCTGCCTTTGCTTTTGCAGCCGGTCTCGTATGTGTTGCCCCTCACCTACGGGGCGGACATCCTCAAAACCGCCATCAGTCAGAACGGCCACCTGGCGCTTTCGCTCAACTTTGCACTCCTTCTTGTCTTCGCCGCGGGCTTGTTCGCGATCAGTATCCGAAACGTCAAGCGTAGATGGATCTATTGAATCAGATTTCAAACGTCTGATTCCAATTCCAACTCAAAGCGCTATCTTCGTTGCCTTCGTCATCGGCTCCTCGACATACTATTGATGTATGCCTGCGTCGCCTCTTCCTCGCCGCCTCGATTTCATCTTTGACTTGGAACCGGAATGAGCCAGTGCAGCAGCCATGCCCTCGATCGCAATGCGGGCCGTGTACCCTCTTACGGTTTGACAACGGTTATCGGGGTGCCGACGGCTCCGGCGTAAAAAACGATGATCTCTGCGGGAACCTTCCCTTCGTTGATGCCATAGTGCCAAGTGTTCACCACCTCGACAATAGGATCTCCTGCTTTGAGATGCAGCGTTTTGCCGTCCAAAGTCACGACCGTCAGTTCCCCGCTTATCAGAACGCCAGAGTTGATCACCGGGTGGCTGTGGGTGTCGAGCCGGGTTCCCGCAGGTATGCTGATCCGCAGAATAGTGATCTCGGGCCGGTCTTGCGGATACGCGGGCAAAGATGTCCCATCCCAGCTTCTGGTACTTTTAATGAGTTCCTTGACAATCGCATGCCCCTCGTCAACTGTCACCCTGCCTGATTCCGGACCAACCGACAGCGGGGCACAGCCGGACTGAAGCAGAAGAATCAGGGAAATGACTGCGAGGATTCCGGTGGTTTGTTTGATCATGGGGCTGCCTTTTCTATTGTTAGAGGTGCCGAATAACACACAGTATTCGTACTATGAAAAAAGGCCGCCCGCGCCCGGCGGGCAGCCCCTGCGGTTAGAAGGCATAGACGAAATTGAACCAGAACTTATCGCCCTCCGGCTTGTTTCTCGCCTCGAACTCAGGCTGCCATTTGAACGTGAAACCCATGTTCCTGTAACCATACTGCACCACCGGACCGATGGCAAAGACCCGGCCCTCGAATCCGGTGGAGCCCACTTTGGCTCCGTCGAGTTCATCCTCCGTTGTCTGGTAATAGTAGTAGCCCCCAAGGCCCACGGCCCACTCCTTGCCGATATGGTAGCCGATCGTGTAGTCCGCGTGGAACTCCTGGCCCGACTTGTACTTCGTGTCGTCGTTCTCCGTGTTGATGTCGTACATGAGCTTGGTTGACAGTTCAAAGCCGCTGTCGCTGAGATAGGTGATGCCTAAGATGGGCTCGAAGGTCCAGTAGTTGCGCCCGATATTGGCAAGATGGTCCTTGTTATAACTCCCCGAGGGGATGTAGATGTCGAGACCCGCCGTGGCGTGGAAATTCTTGGAGTGCCAACCCAGAATGATCGGATCGACAATGATGTCGCCCAGTCCGGAGCGGTCGTCTTTGCCGCCGCCCAATTTCACATCCTGGTAGACCAGTGGAATCAGGGTGTGAACTGCCCAGTTGGCCCCGAGGATCTTGTGGTTGGTCACATGGATGAACCGAAGCACATCGGCCGCCACTTTCAGATCGAAATTGGCAACGAGATCGTTGCCGTTGTTGTCATTGAGCTTCGAGGCCGTGTAGTAGGTCAGGTAGTTCTTGAAATAGGTCCCCGGCGGTGGGAGTGCCCCCATCATGAAGTCTTCGGCACCGTTCGGGTAGGCTCCGCCCCCGCCCTCGGTGGCGAATACCGGCCCCGTAAGAGCAATCGGGCCCAGGAGAACGGCTGCCGCAACCAGCACGATCAATGCTTTCCGAAATGTCTCCCCATTCTTCATAACTCTTATCCCTCCTTATTTAATGGGTTTTGCATTCATTAACAAAAGACCGCCGCCCCGGCCGGGGCGGTCCCAGGGAACGACAAAAAAGATGATATCATCCGACCCGTCGCCTTTTCGGGAGGGATCGTGGTTTCGGGGACCGGTTCATGTTTACGGCTTCGGGAAACCTTCAATCGCCTTCAGCGCCCGCTGAATCTCTTCGTCGGGAAGTGCATAGGGAACGAGCTTTCCGGCAAGGTAGGCGTCGTAGGACGCCAGATCGACCAACCCATGGCCGCTCCAGTTGAAGAGGATCGTCCGCTCTTTCCCCTCCGCCTTCGCCCGCCGCGCCTCTGCGACGACCGCCGCGATGGCGTGGTTGGTCTCCGGGGCGGGAATGAAGCCTTCGGTCCGCGCCCACTTCACACCTGCATCGAAGGTCTCGATCTGGTCATAGGCCGTGGCCTCGACCAATCCCTCCCGGACGAGGTGGCTCACAATCGGCGCCATCCCGTGGTAACGGAGTCCTCCGGCATGGATCGGCGCGGGTACGAAGTCGTGGCCGAGTGTGTGCATCGGCAGCAGCGGGGTCTTTTTCGCCAGATCGCCGAAGTCGTAAGCGAAGGGCCCCTTCGTCATCGTGGGGCAGGAGGTCGGTTCGGCCCCGACGATCCGCACCTGCTTCCCATGGATCTTGTCCCGGACAAAGGGAAGTGCGGTGCCGGCGAAATTGCTCCCGCCGCCGGCGCAGCCGATTACCACATCAGGGTAGACTCCAATCTTTTCGAACTGTTTCTGCGCCTCCAGCCCGATAATCGTCTGGTGCAAGAGAACGTGGTTCAGGACGCTTCCCAGGGAATAACGGGAATTCTCCCGCAAGACCGCGTCCTCCACCGCTTCACTGATCGCGATCCCGAGACTCCCGGGGGAGTCGGGGTGCACAGCCAGAACCTGCCGCCCCGATTCGGTCCGGTCACTGGGGCTCGGGATGCACTCGGCGCCCCAGATGTTCATCATCATCCGCCGGTAAGGTTTCTGGTCATAGCTCACCCGGACCATAAAGACCCGGCATTCCAGGCCGAACATCCGGCAGGCCATCGCCAGGGCGCTCCCCCATTGGCCGGCGCCGGTTTCCGTGGAAAGCCGCTTCACACCGAAGGCCTTGTTGTAATAGGCCTGCGCGACGGCGGTGTTCGGTTTGTGGGAGCCGGCGGGGCTCAACCCCTCGTTCTTGTAATAGATCTTTACCGGGGCATCGAGGAGTTTCTCGAAATTCCGCGCCCGGCAGAGGGGACTGGGCCGCCAGATCAGGTATTTCTCAAGGACCTCGCCGGGAATGTCGATCCACCGCTCCCGGCTTACTTCCTGCTCGATGAGGTTCATCGGAAAAATCGGCGCCAAATCCTCCGCAGAGACCGGCTTCCCCGTCCCCGGATGGAGGGGAGGGCTCATGGGTTTGGGCAAATCCGCCTGAATGTTGTACCATTGTCTCGGAATCTCGTGATCCGCCAGAATGACCTTGGACTGTTCCATCATATGCCTCCTTGTTTTATGTGGTCAAAAATAAAAAAGCCATGGGAACTTCCCATGGCTTCATGCACTTTTATTCCAAAACATGGGAAGGGATCTCCCTGCCCATGGCTCTCCCTACGGAACGCTACGGGCAGATGTTACTCGCCCGCCACCAGCAGAACAATCTTTTGATTCTCGAATCCCTTCTCACGTCGTCCTCCAAATGTTGGGTCTCTCCTAACATATCGAAAAAACGGATGTCAAGAAATTTCTGCGGATCTTTCCGCATGAGCGTCTGCCCTCATCCCCCCGCACGGACCGGCCGTGACGGCTCACGTTTGTCCGCCGATAAGAATCGTATTGATAATTAGCAGATCATTGTAATTGAGATTTTGGTGGAATATATCTTTGCATTTTCAAGCAGTTTTCCATCAAACAAAAAACAAGGATTACCAAAAGATTACCACTTGAATAATTGTTTGGCCGGCTTCTTCCAAAGTCTTTATTCCTCAATCTGAGTCGTCTGGTTATTTGGCCCGGTCACATAGATATGTGAAAAATCAGAATCCGAAGTTGCCCCGTGCCAATGCTTTTCCCCGGCAGGAAACAGGACAATATCTCCAGGAAATACGTTCACCTCTTCTTTTTCAGTAGCACAGATACCTTTCCCGGAAGTTACAATCAACAACTGATCACAGGTATGGACATGAAACTTGTTTTTCACGCCCTTGGCAAAATTGACCTGGTTAACCACGAATTGCGCGCTCTGTTCGCTTGTCAGTATTGATTGACGCGTTACGGGTCCGGTAAACAATCGCCCACTGGCGTCGCTTTTGGGTAACAGGGATACCTTTATCACTTCCATAGTCACATCTCCTTTTCCCATATTGATTTTACATGATCAAAATATTTTTGATTCAAAGTGGACCGTGTGGGAAAAATCGGTATCAGGTAAAGTAAAGGTGCCGGGGAAGAATATGTACAGCTCGTTGTTTTAATTTATGGTAGTCCCACGGGGGCTTGAACCCCGGTTTCCGGCGTGAGAGGCCAGCGTCCTAACCACTAGACGATGGGACCATCGGTGACCGGGGATCGGGATTTGTAACCGAACCGGAATTCAGGGATTCCCCCTCCCCGTACCCCCCACGGCTGCTTTCCAAAGGGGGCTTTGCTTCTTAATGAATGCCGAAAAAATTGTCAAGGCTAAAATCAACCGCCGGCCCGGATCCGATCGATCGCCCGGCGGATCTTCCGGACCACCCGATCCTTACCAAGAATAACCATCACCTCGTCGATCCCGGGGCTTACGGTTCTGCCGGTCAGGGCAACGCGGAGTGTTTGGGCGATCCATTTGAGCTTCGTTCCCCGCTCTTCGGCAAGCGCCCGCAAAAACGCCTCCAGCCCGTCCTTCGTATAATTCGCAATGCCAGGGATCCGCTCGGCAACCGCCTCCAGGTGGCCGGCATATTCCGGCGTCAGAAATTTCGCCGCCGCGTCCGGATCGTAATCCACCTCCTCCCGGAAGTAGAAGGAACCGGAATCGGCCATCTCCGCCAGGGTTTTCGACCGCGTCCGGAGGTTGGCCGTCGCCTGCGCGACGTACCGGCGGTCCGAGACATCGAAACCCTTCTTGACCCAGAAGGGGATCGCCAGTTCCACCAGTTTTTCTTCCGGACAGGCCGTGATGTAATGCTGGTTGAGCCAGAGAAGCTTCTCCGGATTGAAGATAGCCGCCGATTTTCCCACCGCTTCCAGTGAAAACGCATGGATGAGTTCCCCAATCGTGAAGATCTCCTGGTCGCCGTGCGACCAGCCGAGCCGGACCAGATAGTTCACCAGGGCCTCGGACAGATATCCCATCTCCTGATAAGCCATCACCGAAGTCGCTCCGTGCCGCTTACTCAGCCGCGCCTTGTCCGAACCGAGAATCATCGGCACGTGGCCGAACAGCGGCACTTCGTACCCCAATGCCTCGTAGATCAGGATCTGCTTCGGGGTGTTGTTCACATGGTCGTCCCCCCGGATTACATGGGTAATCCCCATCCGGGCATCATCGACGACCACCGCGAAGTTGTACGTCGGATACCCGTCGGCGCGTTCGAGGATCAGGTCGTCCAACTCCTCGTTGTTGAAAGATATGTCCCCCTTGATCAAATCATGTATGACCGTCGCTCCCACCTCCGGGCAGCGGAACCGCACAACCGAACCCGGCGATCGGCGCAACCCCTTGTCCCGGCAGGTTCCGTCATATTTGGGTTTCCGTCCCTCGGCGAGCGCCTTCTTCCTCTTGACATTCAATTCCTCGGGTGAACAGGTGCAGTAGTAGGCCTTCCTTTCTTCGATCAATTTCTGAACCATCTCCCGGTGGACGGCCACCTGTTCCGCCTGGAAATAAGGTCCCTCGTCCCAGTCGAGACCGAGCCAGGTCATGGCATCCAGGATGGCCCGCGTCGATTCGTCCGTCGAGCGGATCTGATCGGTATCCTCTATCCGGAGAACGAATGTGCCGCCGTTCTTTCTTGTATAGAGCCAGTTGAACAGGGCCGTCCGTGCGCCGCCGATATGGAGAAAACCGGTCGGTGACGGGGCAAAGCGCGTTCTTATTTTCCCATGGGTCATCTTTATCACCTGCCGTCATTTTTTTCACCGGGGTCTGATCTCCGGGAACCGGGTTCACAAGATGTTTGTCGCCATATAGGGCCGCATCAGGTCTTTTGTCAAGGCGGATTTCGCAACCCTGCCGGAGTCTTAGCCGGATGCCGCCGGGAGGCCTCTGCAGCAGGCGCATAGCAATAAATCATCCTGTTGCGAGCAAATGATATGTTTGGTTCTTAGCACGTAAACTGTCCGGATTATCTTATTTACTGATAGGAGTGACGGATGAGACGGACAGAAATACTGCAGGAGACCCGATGTTGATTACACCACTCTTTGGATTGTTTTCTAACAATTTACTCTTGACATGCTCCGTTGGGCTCAGCTATGGAATTTGGCAGAACCTTCTACTTCAGGTGCCCCAGGATTTACGGTTTCGCCTTTGTTGCGATGAACTTCAATTCATTATCTGATACCGTATGAAAGCCGGTGATATTAAAAATTGGAGATGCCTTGATGAAACTCACAGATGAAGAAAAGCGGATTTTTTCTGGAGAACAAGGTCCTGGTATGCAGAGGGCCATCGATCTCCTTATAAGGCTCGGTGATTCATTTGACGCGGAGAGACTTATGCCCATAAGCTACGGCCACGTGAGTTATGATTACTGCCCCGAGGCCTTCTGGAATCTCATGACGGATGGGGTTTCTAAAACAGAACACAGGGTGACCAGCCATCCTTCCTATCAGCCAAAGACCTGGAAGAAATGGGGGCTTCCACTTGCCGACAACTGGGTGGACGAACATGAAAGAAAGCTTGAAACATTCAAGAGACTTGGCTGGCTCAGGACCGAGACCTGCGCGGAATATCTGCTGGGGATTTTCCCAAGGAAGGGGGAAATAGTGTCTATGTCGGGAAGCTGCATGCAGGTGGCAAATAACAGCCTTTTCGGGGCTCGTGTAGACAGGATGGGCACACTGGTTTCTCTGGCTGCGGCCGTATGCGGAAGAACCCCCTATATGGGATTGCTCAAGCCTGAAAACCGGTTTGCCCGTCATGTCATTCATGTTGAAAAGATGAATTTTTCCGATTGGACAAGTGCACATTTTCACTGCCTGGGTTACCACATAGGTGCTGTCATACCAGGATTCAAGCCGATTGCCGTTACAGGGCTTCCTGAAAGGCTATATTTCGATTCTGCCAGGGCCCTGGTAATCTCTATGCCCACATCGGGGGCAGTAACCCTTGCCCATGTTGTGGGAACCACACCGGAGGCTCCCGACTTAGAGGCAGCAACGGGCGGGATAAAACCTGAGAACGAGATAAAAGTGGGTGTTTCGGAATTAATAAGGACCTGGGAATCTCTCAATGTATGTGATTACTCCATCGTTGACCATGTGGCTTTCGGCTGTCCCCATGCAACAATAGATGAGATCGGAATGATAGCATCCATGCTCGAAGGCAAAAAACTCAAATCCACGATGCTGATAGGGGCATCTATTCCAGTGGAGGCGCTTGCAAAGAGACAGGGTTATGGGAAAATAATTGAGCAGGCGGGAGGTAGATTTCTGCCGGTCTGTCCTTCTATTCGAAACCCCTTTGCAAGAAGGGATGTGGCCGGCGAAATGCAAGCGACAAGCTGTGCAACAAATTCGGCAAGGGCTGCCCATTATCTGGCCACTGTTTGCGGGACAAAGGTGTTTTTTGGTACCCTAAAAGATTGTGTAAAAGCTGCCATAAATGGCAAATGGGAAGGGAGGTTTCCAGAATGGTGATAAATGCTCACACTATAAGTAGAGGTGAAGCGGAGGGGGAGGCGGTCTTATACAAGGGCCCCTTTTCCTTTATGGGTGATCTTGACCCCTTCACAGGAAAAGTCACCGTTCCAAGGCATGAACTCGAGGGTTTGAGTCTGGCAGGAAAGATATTTATATTTACGACGGGAAAGGGCTCAAGCAGCGGTGATTGTGCAGCGTGGGTTGCAAAGAAAAAAGGCAATGCCCCTGCCGCAATAATCTGCCTGGAAAGCGAACCGGTTCTTTCAGGCGCTGTAATTGCTGCAGGTATTCCAGCTATGGACAGGCCGGAAGCCGATATCTTTGAGATGATAAAGACGGGCGATTTCATAAAAATAAATGCCACAGAGGGCACGATCAGCATTGCCATGCATAAGGAGGTATAATGGCAATGTGTGAAGAACGGAGCCGGTTACGATTGCCGGACATAACTTATTGATATCACATCTTCCAAACTCCTGGACTGCGGAAGATGGGATAGCGTGTAATATCTGCTCATACGGGTTATATTTCGAATTAAGCTCCATTAGGTAAATTCGGAACACCTCCATCTTTGTGGGTTATTACGGGAAATAGCTCATGATCTCATTCGCAAATAACTCCATCCTCTCACGGGGCGGCATTGGTTGTATGATAAGATGATCAACTCCGGCCTTTCGGTAGGCCTCGACCTTTTCCCGGCATTCGTCAATGGTGCCGATGATATTATGCTGCACGATGCCTTCGATGGTGGGTTTTACAGGGAACCGGTGTTCCCGTTCCTTCAGAAACATCTTAGCGTAATCCAGGGCCTTTTCCTCCACGAGATCCGATACGAAGACCGCCGATATGACTATCGGAATCTCCCGGCCGCAGAACTCGCTCATCTCCTCCTTCATGCGGGCCACGATCTCGGGCGATTTAGAGTATATGAGCCACGCATCCCCCAATTCCTTGACCATCTCACGGGCAGGGTTTGATTCTCCCGGAATCCATATGGGCGGATGGGGTTTCGTATAGGGTTTAGGCTCCAGATAGGCATTTTCCAGCGTGTAGTACTTCCC
>JAFGRP010000203.1 GCA_016935075.1 Deltaproteobacteria bacterium
AATCCGGCGGTCGGAGAGCTCGGCGGTGTGCGCATGGAACGCCGTCGCCCTGGGGATGCGTTCCTGGAGCAGCAGGAGGGTCGCCCGGAACATGGGTTCCGACTCAAACCGCTTCTGCATCGGACGGTCCAGGAGCACGCAGGCCAGAGAGAGAAAGCTCATGCCCTGATGATGCGCCATGAAGGACTGGACCACGGCGCTGGATTGTCCGCGCGGCAGACGGGAAGGGGTATAGTCGATGGCCTCATAGAAGCCGTGCGTTCCCATGACGCCTTCATCCGCAAGGCGCTCGAGATTCAGGCATGCCTCTTCGGGCGCTACCGTCAGCGCCAGAGCCGAGGCGTAGGGGGCAATGACCAGATCCTCGGCAAGCCCGCGTTTAAGACCCAGACCCGGCACGCCAAAGGCGCGATACTGGTAGTTGAGATGAACGTCGATTGCGTTGTAGCCGGATTCCGAACTGCCCCAGGGCACCCCGCGTTTCTTTCCATAATCGATCTGCCGGGCCACCGCCGCCTTGCAGGTCTGGTCGAGGAGTGTGTGTTCATAGGTCGGCATCACCAGGAGCGGCATAAGGTATTCGAACATCGAACCGCTCCACGAAAGAAGGATCTGTTCCCCGCCGGCGGTGGTCAGCAGTCGTCCCAGGGCAAACCAGCTTTCCTGTGGCAGATGTCCCTGCGCAATCGCGATGAAACTGCAAAAACGCGCTTCCGAAGCCAGCAGATCGTAGTAACTCTGGTCGCGCCGACGTTCACGGACATTGTACCCGATAGCCAGGAGATTGCGCGCCTCGTCGAACAAGAAGTCGTATTCCATACGGACAAATTCATCGATTTGCCGTGCCAGCCCTTCGATGGCGCTGATCCTCACGCCTGCGCGCCTGCGCGCCTCCGTAATGAGTTGACGACGTTCGACAAGTATTGCGTTCTGCGATGTATCGTCGGAGGTTGGGCGCCCAGCGATGGCCTGCAGGTGTTCCGCCGAAAGATTGGCCAATTGGCGCAGAGTCGGGATTTGATCGATGTCCGGCATTTCGCTGAGCCTGTCCGGTGATGCCGCCAATGATGTCCAGGTCGCGAGAAACGTCATCTCATCGAGGGCGGCCCGGCATTGCCCGGCAAGGGCATGTGTCCACCTCTTGGCCTGGCTCCCGGTGTCGGTATCGACAACATCGAGATCGGCAACCACTTCCGTGGCGGACGTTGCCAACCGATCAAGGCACCGCCTCGCCGCTGAAAGCGTGGCCGGCGGGGAATCGATCGCGGACTTCAGCGCCATATTCAGTCGCGCGAGCTTGTTCGCAGCGGTCTTGCCGACCATTTCCTCGACGACGCGAACCGTGTCGCTGATTCCCTCGAACAGTCGCGTTCCCAGGATCGAATCGTCGGGAAGCGTGAGCAGCCCCTGCCGCAGTGTCAGTAGATGGCCGGCGAGGTTTCCGCTGTCCACGGAAGAGATGTAAACGGGTTGCAGCGGTTGCAGGGATTGCGTGTCGTACCAGTTGTAGAAATGGCCCCGATAACGTTCCAGGGCCTCCATCGTATGGAACGCATTATCCGTGCGCTCAATGAGCTGTCCCGCGGTAATGTAGCCGAAGTCGTAGGCGGACAGATTTGCAAGGAGGGCCAGCCCCATGTTGGTCGGCGATGTTCGATGCGCGACCACGGCAACGGGATGCTCCTGAAAATTATCGGGGGGCAGCCAATGGTCGTCCGGGCCGACGAAGGTTTCAAAAAACGACCAGGTCCTGCGGGAAAGCTTCCGGAGAAAGTTGGTCTGGTCCGCCGTGAGCCTTGCCTCGCGGGCAACCAGCGGTCGGCTGATCCACCAGGCGACGAAGGGAGAGACAAACCAGAGGCAAAGAATCGAACCGGCCAACGCTAAAGCGGCCGGATGTGAAAGCGTCAGATGGATGAACGCGGCGCCTGCGAAAACCGGACCGATCCACATGAATCGGAAAAATGAACCGGGGTGCGTACGATCGCTTCCCTGGTGTGCGTCAGACGTGCTCCATTCGAGACGCCGCTTGTGGGCGACCAGCATCCGCCAGCCCGTGCGGACAATGGCATCGAGACTGAAGAACGCCTCGTAGGGAAGGCAGGCGAAAGTAAATACAGCCTGGGCAAATCGTCTGCCGGTGGCTCGCAGGTTGGCATCGAGATGCCGGCCCAGAAGCTCGTCGTCCGGCTTCCGAACCGTTTCCAGCAGAGAGGCCGGCAGGGAAGGAATCAGGACGATTCCGAGCACCGACAGGGTCCAGAACCAGGGCGCTGAAAATACCGTCCAGCCCAGCAGCAACAGGAGTGTCAACGCCGATGGCACAAGACTGCGCCGCAAGTTGTCGAAGATCTTCCATTGGGAGAGCCATGAGAGCGGATTCTTTTGAAGAAGCCCATCAGGGCCGGGAACGTCCGACAACACCCATCGCAGGAGCTGCCAATCGCCGCGAATCCAGCGATGCCGACGACTCACGTCCGCATCGTAGGAAGCCGGATATTCCTCATAGAGCATCACATCGCTCAGCAGCCCCGCCCGCACATAACACCCTTCCAGAAGATCGTGGCTGAGAATCCGGTTCTCGGGGAAACGTCCTTTGAGCGTTCGTTCAAAGGCATCGACATCGTAGATCCCCTTGCCGACGAACGAGCCTTCGCCGAACAGGTCTTGATAAACATCCGAAATGGCGCGTGTGTAGGGATCGATTCCGGGCTCGCTTCCGCACATGGCCGCATACCGCGAACGATTCATGCCTGGCAGGCTCACGGCGACCCTCGGCTGAAGGATGCCGTATCCCTCGCAGACGCGCCGCTTGTCTTCGTCGTACCGCGGACGATTCAGCGGGTGCGCCATGGCGCCGACAAACTGCCACGCCGCATCGCGCGGCAGTTGCGTATCCGTGTCCAGGGTGATCACATACTTTACGCTTGACAGGAGGGTCGTGTCGCCGACGATGAGGGAAAAGCGATCCCCCGAGACATTACCAACACCCTCCCCTTCATCTCCTCCCCTCGTGGGAGAGGACAAGGGTGAGGGGGCTGTCTCGCCGCGCAGCAGGGCATTCAATGCCGCGAGCTTCCCCCGTTTGCGCTCGTAACCCATCCAGATGCGCTCCTGGGGATTCCATCGACGCGGACGATGGAACAGAAAGAAGATGTCGCCTCCTGAATGACCGTACCTGGCATTCAGTTCTTCGATCCTTTGCCGGGCAAGCTGAACCAGCGGTTGGTCCTCGGGGAGCGTATCCTCGTGTGCGTCCCTTAAATCGGTCAGCAAGGCGAAGTGCAGATTGGCGTCCCGATTGGCCAGGAACCGCACTTCGAGCGCCTCGGCCAGCTTTTCGATACTCTGTATGTTTGCGAGCATTGTCGGAACCACGACCAGTGTGCGGAATTCAGGCGGGATCCCCTTGGAGAAGTCCATGCGCGGCAGCGGATGGGGCGCCGCCAGAAGCGTCGCCAGCCAGTTCACCAGCGCAACGGCAATCTGACTGACGCATAGAACCGAAAGGAGTCCGATCAGTGCGATGGCCCATCCCGGCAGCGCATCGGCAGACGCCTTCGCCAGCAAGCCTCCGGCGAGGATTACCGTCATCAGCGTGATGGTTCCCAGATAGAGGAGCAAAGGAAACCGGCGACTCCATCTCCGAAGGTGGTCGGATGCGGAAAAGTTTAGCTCAAGCGCATCTTCGAGTTGCGGCAATCCTTTGTCGATCAGGTAGAAGCCGACATGTGACGCGCGATCCTTGACGCCGTTGACCGACACACCTTCGTGCGCCAGCCCGATCGCTTTAACCGCCACTTCGTTCTCGGAAAAACGGCATTGCTTCGCTATCCGTTCCACGACGTGGCGGTAACGGTCACGGGTGGAAAAATCCATCTTGCTGTAAACGTCGGCGGGATCGTCGCGAAGAGTCCGTTCAACAACGCTCATCGCCTCGACAAATTCGCGCCAGTCCATCGCGCCCAAAAATCGCAAGCTTCCAATACTGTTGCTCATGGAAACCTGATCGGCGGCCTGTTGTTGGTTCTCCGCCAGCACCAGTTGCTGGATCGTCTGGCCACACTCCGTCAACCGCTGATCGAGCCAGGTCAGCGGCAATGACAGCGCGGGGCCCTGTCCCTGCAGGCGGCGTATCATTTCCGCAATAAATGAGCTTACCAGCGGCGGGTTCGAACGGGCCATATCCGCGACAACCAGAATCAGACTCTTCGGGTCCTTCTCCGCGGTCTCCGTCATCCGGTCCGCCCAATGATCCGCCAGGCTGCGGTCGATTCGATCGGTGGCGATCCGGGCGGCAACCCGCCGGAGATTCTCGATCAGCGCCAGTCGCAACATGATGGGTATCGCCCACAATTCTCCCAGCTTCAGTTGAGCGACGGTCTGGTAGGCTGCGACAAACCGGCTGAGGGTCTCCGGATCCACCCGCCCATCGCCATGGGAAATCATTTCCAGAGCAATGTCATAGACGCGCGGCAGAGCAGCCGACGGCCCTTGCGTCAGGCGGGGGAGTTCCCGGCTGTACCCCTTGGGCAAATGCCTCCTGGCGGTGCGTATCTGCTCTTCAATCAGATAGAAGTTGTCGAGCAGCCATTCCCCGGCCGGTGTTATCCGGCGGTTTGCCTTTACCGCTTCCGTCAGCAAATTATGGACGCCGATCAGGATCTCTTCATTCTCGGCCAGCCGTGTCAGAAGGCGATCCGGAGCGTGTCCGGGACTTAACGCATGCGAGCCTGCGAGCGTCTTGCCGTGTTGCTCCATCTGATTGCCGCTGAACAACTCCTCTCGCAGCGGCGGCTTAACACAGGCAAGTTTTTTTGCCAAACCGTTTTCGCGAATACTCGGCCACAAAGAGGATAGAATCCCTGCATTGGTCTTTCTGTTTGAATTCACTTTCAAGCCCTCTTTTTGAGGATTGGCATCGATAAACCGGCCGAGATGGCGCAGCGGCTTTTTTTAGATTCGTTGCGGCAGGATCATCAGGACAACTCCCCGTGAGCTTTATACCATATTTAATTGAAAAGATTTGAATTATTATCAAACTTCCCTTGACACGAAGGATCAACCTCCATATTCTCATACCGTAAGAAGCAATGTCTCATCAATTCAAGAGGGGGACGGCATGGCAAGCGTCAAGAGGATCAAAGGAACCATCGGCATCCTGACGGGAGGCGGTGATGTTCCGGGCTTGAACCCGGCCATCCGGGCGGTCACGATCCGGGCGATCAGCGAGGGGTTTCGGGTCATCGGCATTCGTAGAGGATGGAAAGGCCTGATCTCCTGTATCCGGGACAGGAAACTTCCCCAGGAGGAATCCTTGCAGGTCTTGACGGAAGAGATCGTCAACAAGATGGGGCGGACGGGGGGGACGTTTCTCCACACCTCGCGGACCCGTCCCAGCCACGTCCCCAAAGATGAGGTTCCCGAACATCTGCGAGATCGATATACCGATGCGATCAATGACCTGACGGAAGAGGTCCTCAAAAACATCGACTTCATGGGAATCGACTATCTGGTGACGATCGGCGGAGACGATACGCTCAGTTACAGCGTGCACCTGTCCCAAAAAGGGCTCAAGGTCATCGCGATTCCCAAGACCATGGATAACGACGTCCCGGGAACAGATTACTGCATCGGTTTCAGCACCTGCATCACCCGGACGATAGAAATGACCCACAGCCTCAGGACAACGGCCGGTTCCCATGAACGGATACTGGTGATCGAGGTATTTGGGCGGTATGCCGGGTTCACCGCCCTGCTGCCTACCATGGCAGGAGCGGCCAACCGCTGCGTCATCCCAGAACACCGGTTCAAGATCGACCTCCTTACGGAACTGTTGGTCAGAGATCGTTTTACCAACCCGAGCCACTATTCCGTCGTCCTGGTGTCCGAGGGGGCGATGTTCGAACAGGGAGAGATGATCTTCACCAAGGAGGATACAGACCCCTACGGACACAAGAAGCTGGGCGGGATCGGAGACCGGGTCTCCCAGATGATCCAGGAGACATCTGCAAAGTTCAACGCGGGCAGGAAGATCAACGTGATCAGCCAGCGGCTGGGGTACCTGGTGAGATGCGGAAACCCCGATGCCATCGACTCCGTCGTTCCCATGGCCTTTGGAAATCTCGCACTGGATTTGATCCTGAATCATTCCCCGGGGAAACTGGTGAGCTTGAGAAACGGCCGCTACGATGATGTCCCGATCGAGGTGGTCACGAGCATGAAAAAGGTGGTGGATACTGAAAAGTACTACAACTGCGATCGGCTCCGCCCCAATTACGAGAGCTTTAAATCCAAGCCCCTGTTTATTATGACAAGCGATTACTGAGGCCGGGGAAGCGGAAGGATCGACGGGGGCGCCGGGTTTCCGTCTTCCGTCCAGGGTCCGGATCGCCTGCATCGGTCCGGTGACCGCCAACGCGGGACGAAAATCGTGCCTGAGGATGGACATCCTCCATAAGTGCTGCAGGATCCCGGAACTGGCTGATGCGATCGCGGTCCATTTTCAAACGAGCGGATGGAGGATGATGGTCGAGACATGAATCTGTTCGATATAACCGCCATACTGATGGTGCTGACGGCCTTGTTCAGCTACATCAACTACCGTGTGCTCCGTATGCCGACCACCATCGGTGTCATGTTCATCGCCCTGGCAGCCTCTCTCGGAATTGTCATCCTGGGGTGGTTGGGTGTGGACATCGGACAGGCTGGCGTTGCGCGGATTCTGGATACCATCGACTTCAACCAGACGTTGCTGCACGGCATGTTGTCGTTTCTTCTCTTCGCCGGCGCCATGAACATCAAACTTGAAGATCTGACCAGTCAGAAATGGGTCGTAACCGTGCTGGCTACCGTGGGCGTTGTTGTATCGACCTTTATCGTGGGCGGTTTGACCTGGGTCGTGCTGGATTTTCTGAAAATCCCAGCTTCATTCATCTATTGCCTTTTGTTCGGGGCGCTGATCTCGCCGACCGATCCGGTGTCGGTCATTGGCATTCTCAAGACAGCGGGTGTCCCCAAAAGCCTTGAAACCAAGATTGCCGGGGAATTGCTCTTCAACGACGGTATCGGTGTGGTTGTATTCATCATCATCCTTGAACTCGCGCTGGGGGAGGGCGAAGTGACCACGGGCAAGGTAGCGCTCCTCTTCCTTGAAGAAGCGATTGGCGGGGCCTTGCTAGGCCTGGTGATTGGAGTCTTGGCCTATCAGATGCTCAAACGGGTCAACAACTACCAGGTGGAGGTGATCATCACGCTGGCCCTGGTCATGGGCGGCTATGCCCTGGCGGACAGAATCCATACTTCCGGACCGATTGCCATGGTGGTCGCCGGTCTGCTGATCGGCAACCAGGGCCGCGCTTTTGCCATGTCGGAAATCACTCGCCAACGTCTGGATGACTTCTGGGAACTGGTGGACGAGATTCTCAATGCGTTGCTCTTCATGCTGATCGGCCTGGAAGTACTGGTTATGCCTTTTACTTACGCGCTGCTCATTGCCGGCCTCCTGGCCATCATGATCACCCTGTTTGCCCGATGGTCCAGCGTAGCAGGATCGGTTATGATCATGCGACAGTTCAGGCCATTCAGTCAGGGGGCAGTTAAAATCATGACGTGGGGAGGACTGCGTGGAGGCATTTCGGTGGCGCTGGCGCTATCGATTCCGTCCGTGCCGGAACGGGCAACCATTGTCACCATCACCTACATTATCGTAGTCTTTTCCATCGTCGTACAGGGTATGACCCTGGGCAGACTGGCGGATCGGATCTATCCTGATGTTCAGGGCAGAATTCACGGAGGTGACGCAGATAACTCTTGACGAAGTGATAAAAACGATAAAGGGGATACAGCGGATAACCATCTATAATCATAATGAAATAAGATTTTGTTGCGTATAGCTTCCTGAAGGGGTCGAAATCAGGCCGGACAGGTATGCCGGCCAGCCAGGAGCGAGCCGGGATGTAGGTCCAAGGGGGCCGAGGCCTCTGTTTGCTGCTTTCGACATAGCAATCTCATGTTAGCCGGCCATAGGGATAGATTCTATCACACTATTGACATATTGATGAATCAGGCGCACAAATAAAATCAAAAAACATTGTCATGAAGAAAGGAGAATCCGGAATGAAAAAGATATTGTCGGTGATGCTGCTTTCAACATGGGTGGCGCTCGCGTCGTCTTCTGCTACGGCGGGCGTCGACGTCAAAGTCGGGATCAGCATTCCTCTGCCGCCGGCCATCGTGTTTACGGTGCCGCCGGAGGTGGTTGTGATACCGGAGACCTATGTCTATTTCATTCCGGATGTCGAGGCCGAGATATTTTTCTTTGCCGGCTGGTGGTGGCGTCCGTGGGAGGGGCACTGGTATCGTTCTCGTTATTACGACCGGGATTGGGCATACCATGATCGTGCGCCGTCTTTCTATAAGCAAATCCCTCCCGGGTGGCGTGAGGATTATCGTGAACGTCGCTGGAAGGACCATCAGTGGGAACAGCGCCGTATACCGTCCGGCGATATGAAGAAAAACTGGCGCAAATGGCAGAAGGACAAATATTGGGAAAAGGAAAATCGCTGGGGTTTAAGGGGGCCGGCGGTCCTAAAACAATCGAAAAAGTCCGGTCAACAAAAACAGTACAGAGAAAAAGAGCAGGAACAATCTGCGATGCCCGGACAGGAACAACAGTTCAGAGAGCGAAAACCCGGAGCGCCGTCGAAAGAATTCGGGTCTCAGTCGCAACGGAATAATAACGGAAAAAGACGGCAAGAGAGGGAAAGAGAAGGAGGGGGACGCAGATAATACCCATCATTACCTTGAACAAAGATGGGGAGCTATTAGTTATTCAATAATCATTCATGGAGGCAATCCTTATTTGACATAGGAGCGCGCCCCATCATCCCTTCCAAGCAAGTGGGGAGAAAGGGCGTAGCGCATAACGGACGACTTCTTTGCCGGGA